>JBILFU010000069.1:0-8551 GCA_044351405.1 Phycisphaerales bacterium | reverse complement strand
GAGGAACGCCTCGCGCGCAACCTGGCGACGGTCGACGAGCTGCAGATGAAGTTCTGGGCCAACCGCAAGCGCGCGATGCTCGTCGTGCTGCAGGGCATCGACACCGCCGGCAAGGACGGCGTCATCCGGAAGGTGATGACCGCGCTCAACCCGCAGGGCGTCACCGTGCACTCCTTCAAGAAGCCGAGCGACGCGGAGGCGGCGCACGACTACCTCTGGCGCGTCCACTCCCGCTGCCCGGCCCGCGGCGAGGTCGCGGTCTTCAACCGCAGCCACTACGAGGACGTGATCGTCGGCCGAGTCCACGGGTTCCTCGAGCCCCAGGAGATCGCCCGTAGACACCGGCAGATCAACGACTTCGAGCGCATGCTCGTCGAGGAGAACACGATCGTCCTGAAGTTCTTCCTCTCGATCAGCAAGGACGAGCAACTGAAGCGGCTGCATGCGCGCCTCGAGGACCCGACGAGGCAGTGGAAATTCTCGATCAACGACGTCAACGAGCGAACGAGGTGGTCGCTGTACACGGATGCCTTCGAGGACATGCTGGCGAAGACCTCGACCGAGCATGCCCCATGGATCGTCGTGCCGTCGAACCGGAAATGGTTCCGAAACCTGCTGGTCAGCGAGGCGTTCTGCGAGCACCTGAACGGGCTCAAGATGGAGTGGCCGAAGCCGGAGCAGGACCTGGCGGCCATCCGGCTGAAGTAGCCGGAAAATCACCCCGGGTTGATTTTCCCATTTTCGGCGGTCAGGCCGCCTTCCGTGGACGCCCGCGCGGGCGCGGCGCGAGCCGCCGACCCAGGATCGCCTCCATTCGCGATACCCACGCCTCGTCGGCAAGCACGGTCGGCATGGACTCGGCGCGCTTGAGCGAGGCAACCTGCGAGTCGGAGAGTTCCTGCTGCAGCGCGTTCCCCCAGTCCTCCTGGCTCATGCCCAGCGGCACCGCCGCCGGATCCGTCAGCAGCGCCGGCCGTGAACCGATCCCCACGTGGTATGCGGCACTCGACCACGGCCAGTCCCACGCCCGCGACACGAGGCCGGCATCGACGGGATTCCGCTCGACGTACCGCATCGCGCAGGCCGCGTGCTCCTCGTCCATCGGCGCCGCGTAGAACGGCGCCTGCCAGTTCGGCCCGATGTCGCCGATCTGCACGTTCGACCATCGGGAGAGCCCCTGCGTAGCGAGCCCAATCATCCGCCGCAGCGATCCCTCGTCGAGCGGCGTCGCCACGAGATGAAAGTGGTTGTTCATGATCACGAACGCATGGACGACGACGCCGTACCGCATCGCGAGTTCCGAGAGCAGCCCCGCGAGCACCGCCTTGGCGATGTCGCCCGCGAGGATGCGCCTGCCCTGCGCGGCGCGCTGCGTGACATGGTGCGGGATGCCGGGAACGATGGTGACGCTTCGACGGGGCATCGCGGCATCATGGGCACGCGAACCGGCGATCCCCCCGATCGCGGCGGAACTTCACCGCGGAAAATGGGAAAACCAACCCGGGGTGATTTTCTCGATCACTCCACCCACCGCACCTCCACCACCACGTCCCGCCCCAGCCGCAGGTCGCCGCGCAGCCACTCCGCGAAGCGCCTCTCGAAGAACTCCCGCCCCGCCTCCTCCGCACGCGCGCGCACGCGTCCGTCGCTCACCGCCTCGAGCAGCGCAGGCCGCAGCGCGCGCACCACCTCGTCGCGGTTGTCCGCGCCCACCAGCCCCCGCGCCTTGCGGAGCCCCGTGTTCCGCTCCGTGAACACCACGCTCTCCGGCGCCACCGCGAGCATCTCCTCGTCAACGCGCGGCCGCGGCGCAAGCACCAGGATGCGCGCGGGCTCGCCCTCCGCGCCGGGCACCAGCACCACGTCGTCATCCGACATCCCGTCCACCGCCACCACGAACTGCGCGCGGCATCCCTTCGCCTCCACGCGGCTGAAGGTGTCCCCGTACCACGTGTCCTGCACCAGGTCGACCGCCACGTCCGCGGCGTGCGTGTAGACCACGAGCTTCGGCGTCCGGTCCTCGCCGCGCAGCACGACAAGCGGACTGGTGACTGCCGCGGGCTTCAGCGCGTCCGCCAGCGACTGCAGCGTCCTGCGCGCCTCCTCGCCGCCGGCCCGCATCCATGTCGACGGCGCGCATTCGCGGAACGCCAGCAGCGCCATGCCCCCGAGCGCGACGGCCGCGACCGCCGCGCTGACGGGCCTGGCCCACGAGTGCCTCTCCCTGCCGCTTGCTCGAACCGGGCCGATCGCGTCCACAGCCGTCATATCGCCGATTCGGGCCCCCGGACACCGAAATTCGTGCCCGCAGCATGCGCGCCCCACGTCCGAAATCCCGGCCCCGGCTCCACTTCCGCGGCCTGCCCCCGCAGCCCGGCGCCAACGCCGTCCGTATCGTATTCGTGCCCCCGTCCCCGCGGTCCCGGCTCCGCCGACCCCCGGCCCCGATGCGCATCCCCGCCCACCCGTCCCCCGCTCGCCTCCTCCCGGGCTTCACGGTCACCGAGCTCACGGCCGTGATCGCGGTGATCGCGATCGTCATGGGGATCACGCTGCTGACCCTGAGCGGCATCAAGGCGACGGCGCGGACCACCATGTGCCTCTCCAACCAGCGGCAGATCGCGCAGGCCTGCAGTTCCTACGCCGCATCGAACGCCGGCAAGCTGGTGAGCCCGCGGACCACCTGGGACGCCTCCGCCAGCATCCGCGTCTCCGGCACAAACGTGCCGTGGCAGTCGGTGAGCCGGGAGTACCAGCACATCTGGGTCCTCGACCGCATCCAGGGCGGCAGGAACAACACCGGCATCGAGCAGGGCGAGGACTTCGAGAAGCCCGAGGCCGTCACCGAGGGCAAGCTCTACCCCTACCTGGGCACGCCGTCCGTGTACGTCTCCCCGGACGAACCGGCGACGCCGACCAACATGGTGACCGCCGGCATCACGGGATTTCCGCCGCGTCCCCGCAGCTACTCGATGAACGGACTGCTCGGCGTCAGCCGACCGGAGGAGACGACCCTCTTCGATCCGTGGTTCACCGCGCCGCTCAACGGCAAGGCGGTGGCCATCGACCAGTTCAACACCACGGCGATCTCGCTGATCCAGCAGCCGAGCAAGATGATGTGCACCGTGGTCGAGGACGACAGCTTCAGCTTTAACCTGAACGGGTTCATCCTCGCCCCCAACGAGTTCCGGTGGTTCGATACACCCGCCTTCTGGCGCCGCGACGCCATCACGCTCTCGTACGTCGACGGATCGGTCGAGTGGTACTCGCTCAAGAAGCGGACCCTCCCCGAGGACATCGTCGCCTACGGCCACAAGGACAATCCCTCCCAGAAGTACCTGCAGCCCGCCGACCTCGGCGGCGTCGCGCACGACTGGAAGTTCTTCCGGGACCGCCTGAACCCGGGCGTGATCCCCGAGTACCCGCAGTTCGGCCTGCCGCAGGGCGCGGAGTGACCCGCCCGTACGTTGGCCTACACTGCGCCGACCGTCGCGGGGCGTAGCTCAGCTTGGTAGAGCGCCTGCTTTGGGAGCAGGAAGTCGTCGGTTCAAGTCCGGCCGCCCCGATTGAGCGCGGAGCGGTGCCCCGCCTGGGCACCGCTCCGCAACAATCCGACGACCGCCCCTTCCCGGCCATGGGCCGCCGCGAGCAACCGACCGGCATCGCGAAGGAGGCCCGTCAGTTGCCCGACTGCGCACAATCCGGAACCACGAACTCGGACGAGCCGATGAACGGCCAGTCCGGGGCACCCGGCAATCCTTGCCGCAGTCCGTGCATGACGATGGCGCCGAGCGGCAAGCCGTTCTGTGACTGGTCAGGAAACTGGCACGGGGCGCCGCACCCGAAGAGAATGGCGTCCGCGGCCGAGGCCAGCAGCACCGGGCCGGCGAAGGAGAGGTCCGTCCACGTCGTCCCCTCCACCCCGCCCGAGCGGCGCACGGCCTCGCAATCCGTCAGGCCGCTTGCTGCGGCATCCGCGATGGCTCGGGGGATGTCGATCACCAGGACGTCGCCGGCAGTGCAGGTCTCCCTGTCGTCCCGGAATCGATCGCAGCCGTCCGCGCACTCCACGTGACGGGGATCGAATGCAGGAGTTCCGCCGGGGTTGAGCGCTCCCGACCTGAATAGGCACGGCAGGTCGAGCGCCGGGTTCCGATGGGAGGAGCTGACGCTCAGCGCAAGGTAACGACCGCGACCACCGGCGACGAGGCCCCCGAAGTCGGACGTCCCTTCGGGTGCCTGGACGATGAGTTCCGGCATCCATGGCGCGCTGCTCGATGCACGGACGAAGGTGGCGACGCTTGCCTTCGAGCGCTCCCACGGCATGCCCACGATGATGCGGTCACCGTCGATCGAGACGGGGCAGCGGGCGACGATCGAAGGGTCCGCATACCGATCCGCACTTGCCGCGTCGAGCTGGTCACAGTCGAACGGGGCCTGTTGCGTGCGCGCAAGGTGGGCGAATCGGCCGTCATCGCTGGACATTCGCTGAACGAGCCGGTAGGCCTGCGTATTCCCCGTTGCGCGGAAGACCAGGACCTCCCGGATCGGTTCCTTTCCGAGGCAGGGTTGCTCCAGGATCACGGAGGAGACCACGAGCAGGTCGCCCTGCATGGCGAAGTCCGTCCCGCGGCGCTCCCAGCCCTCCGGCAGTCCTTCCTGCTTCCTCAGGTCGATCGTCTGGGTGTAGCGCACCCCGCTTGGCCTACCGAGCGAGGACGGGGCTATCCGGAACACCGAGACGTGCGACCAGTGCGCGTAGGCGGATGGCGGGGACCCGGGCGGACTGCCGTGGATGCCCCCGTGAGCCGCGCCGAGCACTGCCTCTCCGACTCCGGCAGACGAACCGGGAAGTCGCGCCAGTCGGACCGAGCCACCGAATCCCAGCGCCGTATCGTCCGGCACGGTCGATGGAAGCGCGGCAATCGTCCGCGGTGCATCCCAGTGAGGAACGCAGTCTTGCATCGGAGGCGAGCCCTGCATCGTCTTGCGGGTGACGTCGTATACGACAATCGACCCGCGAACGACGGGGCCGCACCGACCGTCGCCGACGGCCATGATCTCCTCCGGTCTTGCCGTCGTGGATGTTCGGCTCCCGTCCGCCAGAACCGCGACCGACGCGCCGAAGTCCGAGTTTCCGTCTGGATCGCGGAACACATAGTCCATCGGCCTGCCCCCCGAGGTCTGCGAGGTGAGCACCACCTCCCGCTTCTGCTGCGGGCACACCTCGCCGTAGTCGAAGCCCGGTTGCGAGCAGACGCTTGTCAGCACCATCGTCCGCGGATTGAAGGATCCGTCGATACATGTACCGAAGGTGTTGCCCGATCCGCACCTGAGCGAGCTGCCGGGCGAAAAGCGTTCCACGTACTGCACGAACGGATGGTCGCCTGACACGGGAGTGACGCGCGCTACCTGAGACATGGCGGGAACGCTGAATCCCAGGGCCATGGCGGCAGACGCCAGGCCCGTACGGAGGGCTATCGGGGTCATGGATTGTTCCTCGAAACGAAGTCGTCGCCCCGACGGCAACGCGCCGCCGGGATGGCCCGCCTCCTACGGATCCTCCTGGTTCGTGGTTCGCGGATTCCGGGATCCGGCACCCTCGCGGGCGGTATGACCGGATGGCATGTCCGGAAGCAGCGATGGACGAATCCACCACGCCTTCACCGTCACCGAGCTGGTGGCGGTGCTGGCGGTGATCGCGGTGGTGCTCGCCATCGCCTTTCCGGCGGCCAGGCGCGTGACGTCATCCGCGCGCACGGCGGCATGCCTGACCAACCACCGGCAGCTGGCCGCGTCGCTCGCCGCCTACGCCACCGCCAACACGGGACGGCTGCCCTGCCCGCGCACGGACGGGAGCGAGGGCGACGGCTCGATCCGCGCCCGCGTCGAGGGCCAGGATGTCCGGCCGTCCGACCTCGGCTGGTCGCACTGGTGGGTCCGCGCGTACTCCGCGGACGGCCACGCGGGGCTCGTCGCCGTGGACGGCCGCCCGTCGGAGACCATCGCGGCGATCACGTCCAGCGTCCTCTTCCCGTACGTCGGCGACGCCAAGGCGTACGTCTCGCCCGACGAGCCGGCGCGCGCACCGGCCCGCGTGCGCAGCTACAGCATCAATTCCCTCCTGGGCACGACGCGGCCCAACGAGAACATCAACTACGACCGCACCTTCTCCGCGGCACTGGAGGACGGCCTGCGCGACATCGGGCAGTACAACACCACGTCGCTCTCGATGATCCGCGATCCGGCGAAGATGCTGTGCACCATCGTCGAGGACGACCCCACCAACTACAACACGCACGGCTGGGTGATCCAGGCCGACCGCCCCGTCTGGACGGACTGTCCCGCGCCCTGGCGGCCGGACGCGATCACCATGTCCTTCGCCGACGGCGGCACGGGCACCTACGCGCTCGCGCGGCCCGGGCTTGCCTCCGCGTGGGCGGAGCGCGGCCACAACTACGAGCAGGGAATCGACCTGTCGGCCGGCCACGCGATCGACTGGAAGTTCTTCCGCGAACGGCTGAACCCGGGCATCCTGCCGCCGGTCACTGCGTCGCCACCAGAATCGACCACGCCTCCAGCGTCGCCGTCCCGCTGACCTTGCCCTGCGGCTCGGTGCCCGCGGCGTCGTGGTCGGCGAGCACGCTCCATTGCCCCGCGGGGAGCGTCAGCCGCTGCTGCGTCGGCTCGCCGTTGAGCACCACCAGGATGCGCCGCGCGGGATCGCGCGCCACGCTGCCGTCGATCGTCCACGCCACCACCTTGCCGTCGGAGGGGAGGAACTCGATGGCGCGCCGGACCTCGGCGTCGTCGTCCATGCGGAACGCGGGGTGCGCCCGGCGGATCGCGATCATCCCCGCCACCCACGCCGCGGTGTCGCCGCAGCCGGCCGCGCCCGAGCCAGGCGCGCTCGACTGGTTCCAGTCGTAGCGGTTCACGCCGTCGCCAGACTGGTACGAGTTGTGGTCGCCGCCCTTGGTGCGGCAGAGCTCGCTGCCGCCCTCGATGAACGGGATCCCCTGGAACGCGAGCACCGCGCCGATCGCCAGCCGCTGCATCGCCGAGCGGAGCGCGCCGTCGCCGGCCGCCGCGGGGGAGGCCTTGGCGATCTTGTCGACGAGCGTCAGGTTGTCGTGGGCGCTCACGTAGTTGATGGTCTCGATGGGCTCCTGCGCGAAGTCGTCGATCGAGCCCATCACGCCGCGGCGGATGGCCGCCGGGTCGCCGCCCGCGCCGGTGGCGAAGCCTGGCGACGCGCCGTCGGTGTCGCCGCGCAGCGCGCCGCGCACGTGGTCGTTGAAGACCGCCATGCGCAGGCCCCTCTGCGCGCCCTTGCCGAAGCGGATCGGGCCGCCGCCGGTCCACGGCTCGCCGTAGAGCGTGGCATCCGGGCGGACGGACCTCGCGCGCTCGCAGACGGCGCGCACGGTCTCGGGCACGTGCGTCCCCAGCAGGTCGAAGCGCAGCCCGTCCACGTGGTACTCGCGCAGCCAGAACGACACCGAGTCCAGGATGTACTTGCGCACCATCGGGCGCTCGTCCGCGACGCTGTTGCCGCAGCCGGCGTCGTTCGAGTACGAGCCGTCCGGCTCCGTGCGGAAGAACCAGTACGGCACCGTGCAGTCGAACGGGCTCGACGGACCGCTCGAGCAGGTGTGGTTGTAGACGACGTCGAGCACCACGCGGATGCCGGCGCGGTGCATGCCCAGGATCGCCGCGCGCAGGTCGCGGACGGCAGAGAGCGGGTCGGCGCGGTCCGTGGCGTAGTTGGACTCCGGAACGTTGAAGAGCGCCGTCCAGTAGCCCCAGTTGTATTCGCCGGGCGTGCCGCCGTAGTCGTGCACCGGCAGCAGGTGGACCGCGGTGATTCCCAGGCGCTTCAGGTAGGCGAGCCCCGTGGGTCCGCCGGTCGGTGACGTGCCGGAATGGACCAGCCCCAGGTAGGTGCCGCGCTCGCGCTCCGGGCAGCTCGAGTCGGCCACCGAGAAGTCGCGCACGTGCAGCTCGTAGAGCACCTCGTCGGTCGGCTGCGCCACGCGCGGCGGGCTGTCGGCGTCCCAGCCGTCGGGCGCCGCGCGGGAGAGGTCGACGGCGACCGAGCGGGACGAGTCCTGCGTGGCGGCCCTGCAGTGGATGTCCGCGGCCACGCGCTGCTCGCCGTAGCTCGTGAAGCGGTAGGCGTAGGCGGTGCCGTGCAGGTCGCCGGGCACGGACACCGACCAGGTTCCCTTGGGCCCGCGCCGCAGCTCCACCGTGCGCTGAGGCTCCTGCGAGGGCGCGGCGCCGCCGGTGGCCGGACCGTAGAGGAGGAGCTCCACCTTGTCCGAGACCGGGGACCACGTGCGGAACTCGGCCCTCAGCGCGGAGACGTCCGGCCCCAGCTCCGCATCCAGCGCGGCGAAGGCGGGGTCCTGCAGCACGCCTCGCGCGTACACGGGCACGGCGGCGTCGCCCATGCGGATGCGGAGCGCGGCAACCTCGTCGTCCGGCACGGAGCGCGAGAGCTGGAGCTCCGTCACCGGCCTCTGCCCGCCGGCGCCGCGGCGCGACG
>JBILFU010000068.1:0-8577 GCA_044351405.1 Phycisphaerales bacterium | reverse complement strand
ATGGCCAGGAGCACCGCCCCGGCGGTCACGGCGTCGCCCCTGCGGGCAGGAGCACCCGCGTCTCGGAGGTGTTCCTGGGGACCACTCCCATCACCAGGATGCGCTCGTCGCTGCGGACCGCCACCGGGCCGGTGCCCGGGCGGATCCACGCGGACGACTCCCGGCGCATGCTCGCGAACGGGACCTTCATGGAAAGCACGGCATCGACGCGGACGGCCTCGAACTCGCCGAGCGGCGTCCGGATGCGGTCGACCGACGCGATGCGGACGTCGCGCACGGCGGAACCGTCGTCGCGGTCGGCGACCCCCGCGCGCTCCGTGCGCACGGCCGAGGCGGAGGAGGCGGGTGCGTCGGGCCGCAGCACCGGCGGCGCCAGGAGGAGCGGCGGGTCGAAGCTCGTGCGCGCGCCGTCGGCGCGGTCGCGCTGCCAACGGAGCGTCACCGAGCCGTCCGGTCCCGCCGCCAGCGAGCGCTCGCCGCGGTTGTCCGTGCGGGTCACGGCATCGCCGGCCGGTACGGTGCGCACCTCGAACGATCCCGCGCTGCCGGCGACCGCCCACCGGGCCGACGACGCCGTGAGCGGCTCGATGTCCGGGGCGCGGAGTTCGTCGCCGGGCCGTGCAGGGCGCGAGGAGAGGACCTCGAGCGCCGGGAGCGCCGCCGCGGCACGGACCGGCTGCGCGCACCCGGCGAGCCACCATGCGGAGGCAAGGCCGAGCGCCGCACCCGCGACCCTCGTGGCGCCGCCCGGCGTCATTCGAGTGGCAGTCCCTTGCGCTTCCAGAGGTCCAGCATCGCCTGCGCGGTCGTGCGCTCGACCACCGCCCCGTCGTCGGCGGTCCGTCGGACCAGTATGCCCTGCGCGTCGACCAGGTCGAGCACCTCCGGCGACTCGAGCGTCCGCCGCGTCGCGACCTCGGCGCCGTCGGGCCCCGGGCGCCGTTCGTCGACGCGCTGCACGACGCGTCCGCTGCGCGGGTCGAACCAGTAGAAGCCCCAGCGTCCGGGTTCCGTGCCCGGAGGGAGGAGCCGGGTCAGCACCATCGCTTCCGCCTGCGAGAGGTAGCCGCCCGGCGGCACCTGCCAACGGTTGGGCTCCGCGCCGGGCTTCGCCTGGTCGACGTCGGTCACCTCAAGGACGGGTCGCGGCGATCCCGCGGACGCCGGCTCGCGGATGCCGAGCTGCGCGGAACTGCGCGCCGTGCGCTTTCCCGACCGCATGGTGCTGCGGACCGTCCAGAACTCCCGCTCCCGGTCCCATCGCATCCAGTAGCGCGCGTCGGTGTCGCTGACGGCCTTGCCGGCCGGATCGAGGAGCGTCCGCATGCGCACGCGCACCAGCAGGCCCTTCTCGCGTTCCCGCGGCGTCCATTCCGGTTCCCGGCTGTCCGGATTGGCGGCTCCCTGGGCGGCCTCCACCGCCGTCACCGCCATGTAGCCGACCTCGGACACGGCCCCGTCGGGGGCGGTTCGGCTGAGCCGGTACCAGCGGCCGCCCGCACCGGTCCCCTCGGCCGGATCGAGCGCCTTTCGCAGGGCCGCCTCGTCGAGGCGCCCAAGCAGCTGCTGCCCGCGCTCCATGCGGCCCGAGCGGTCTGCCTCGAGCGCGGCGGGATCGAGCACCTCGACCGTCGCGAACGACCGTCCGAGCAGGGGCTCGACCGAGGCGAAGTCCGAGTCCGCCACCAGCGAGGAGATCACCACGAACTCGGCGGGCGCCACCTGCAGCAGGAAGTAGCCCTGGATGGCGCTGACCTCGCTGTCGCCTTCGCCTTCCCGCAGCGAGGTGTAGAGGAGCGCGGCATCGCGGTCGCCCTGCCGGAACTCGCGACGGCTGCGGACGGAGAAGACGGCGTTCGACGAGGGGCGCTCGCTCACCGAGCGGATGTAAGCATCGACCTGTTCCGCCGGCGTGCTGGGGGCATCCGCGTACAGCTTGGAGATCCGCAGGATGAAGCGCGGCGAGTCCACGTCCTCCGAGAGGACCCAGGTTGCGGTGCGGCCGCTGCCTTCGCCGCGCATGATGCTTCCCGCCGGGGGACGGAACCGGACGCCGAGCACCTCGAACGGGACCGGTGCCGGCTCCAGCCCATCGGAGGAGCGGCCGGGGACCGGTGCAGGGCGGGCGGCGCCCTGCGTCTGGTTATAGGCCGCTGGTGCGGCACCAAGGGCCAGCGTCGCGATGGGTGCGCCCAGGAGGAGCGCGCAACGACGGAGCAGGAGTTCGAAGTGATCCATAACGTGTCCGTTGAGCCGGGTCGCCCTGATGCCGCGGAAGCCTAGCACGGTCCCCGGTGCGGGCTCGTCGCCCCCGTGGCGGCGCGCAGGCGTTGACAGTTCGACGGCTTTCGCTATCCTTGGCGATTCGCGACCTTTCCGGCCGCGCCTTTTGCGCACGTTGCGCATCGGCGTTTCGGAGCGTCGCTCGGACCGAGGACAGGCACACCCATGCAGGGCGGCAAGATTCGCATTCGGATGGAAGCCTACGACCACCAGGCGCTCGACGCGTCTGCGCGCGAGATCGTGGACCACGCCAAGCGCACGGGCGCCCGCGTCGCCGGCCCGGTCCCGCTGCCGACCCGCCGCGAGATCTACACCGTCAACCGCTCGCCGTTCATCGACAAGAAGAGCCGCGAGCAGTTCGAGATCCGCACGCACAAGCGGATCATCGACATCACCGAGCCGAACCACCGGACCGTCGAGGCGCTGAACCGCCTCGTCGTCCCGGCCGGCGTCTTCGTCAAGATCAAGGCCTGACGGCCTTCCCCCGAGGCCTGCGCAGCGTGCGCGGGCCTCGACCTTCACCTGCCGCGTCGCCCACCTGAAGGCAGAGCGACCTCCGGCAACCCACCAGGGCCAGCGACCAAGGCCCGCAGCGCAGGAGCATGCACATGGCACGGACCGGCATCCTCGGCAGGAAGATCGGCATGACCCGGTACTTCCAGGCCGACGGCACGAACATCCCCGTCACCGTCATCCAGGCCGGCCCCTGCGTGGTGACCCAGGTGAAGACCGCCGCCTCCGACGGCTACGCCGCGGTGCAGATCGCCTTCGACGACATGAAGGCGCGCAACAGCACGCAGGCGATGATCGGCCACGACGCGAAGGCGGGCAGCGCCCCCAAGCGCATGCACCGCGAGATCCGCCTGGACTCCGACGGCGAGGCCGAGGCCTACACGCTCGGCCAGGAGATCAAGGTCGACTCGATCGCGGACCTGAAGTTCGTCGACATCGTCGGCACCTCCAAGGGCAAGGGCTTCGCGGGCGTCATGAAGCGCCACCGCTTCAAGGGCATGTGCGCCACGCACGGCACCGAGCGCAAGCACCGCACGCCCGGCTCGATCGGCTCGCACGGCACCGACCGCGGCCACGGCGCGAAGATCAAGAAGGGCAAGCGCATGGCCGGCCGCATGGGCGACGAGCAGGTCACCGTCCGCTCGCTCGACGTGGTCAAGGTCGACGCCGCCAACAACCTGCTTCTCGTCAAGGGCGCCGTCCCCGGCGCCAGCGACGGGCTGCTCCTCATCAAGACCCCCGGTCGCCTCTACAAGCGAAAGGCACGCATCCAGGCTGGCGCCTGACTGGCGCCAACCAGGGACCCCGAAGGCCGCGGCCATGATGGCCCGGAACCGCGAGGTCAAGACAAGTTGACGACGCGACCGCAGGCGGAGCCTGCGGGAGCATCAAAGGAACCTGAGTCGAATCCTGCCCGCGGCCGCCAATGACAGGCCCCGGGAGGAGGAGGCGAGTGCGGAGAACCCGCGAAGGTGAATGAAATGATCGAGCTTCCGATTCTCAACTCCGAAGGCAAGCAGGTCGACGTCCTCAAGATCGACGAGGCCGTCCTGGGCGGCGAGATCCGCCACGCCCTCCTGAAGCAGGCCTATGTCGTCACCCACGGCAACCAGCGCCAGGGCTCCGCCCGCACGAAGAGCCGCGGCTCCGTCGAGGGCTCCACGCGCAAGCTGTACAAGCAGAAGGGCACGGGCAACGCCCGCGTCGGCGCCAGCCGCGTGCCGAACCGCAAGGGCGGCGGCGTGACCTTCGCGAAGACCCGCACCCGCGAGGACTTCCGCACGTCGCTCACCAAGAAGATGCGCCGGCTCGCGAACCGCAACGCGCTGCTCGCCAAGCTGGTCGACAACGAGGTGAAGTGCATCGACAAGCTGGCCTTCGGCGAGCCGAGCACCAAGGCGTTCGCCGGCATGCTGAGGAAGTTCGGCGTCGACCGCACCTGCCTGGTCGCCGTCGCCGCCGACAACCGCAACGCGATGCTCAGCGCGCGCAACATCGACGGCGTCGACGTGCGCCGCGTCGAGCAGCTCAACGCGTACGACCTCCTCAACCACCGCTACCTCGTCGTGGACAGGGCCTCGCTGGCCGCGTTCATCGACGGGTCGTGCTTCCCCGCCGAGACGGCCAAGGCCTGAGCAGAAGGAACGCTGACCCATGGAACCCACCCACGTCATCAAGATGCCGATCGTCACCGAGAAGGTGACCGCCGCCGGCGAGCACAACCAGTACGCGTTCCGCGTCGACGGGCGCGCCACGAAGACCGACGTCAAGAAGGCCGTCGAGGCCATCTACGGCGTCAAGGTCGTCGACGTGCGCACCCAGGTCCGCCGCGAGCGCGACCGCACCTACAAGTACGGCCGCATCCCGGGCAAGACCTGGAAGCGCGCGATGGTCCGCGTCGCCGACGGCCAGAAGATCGAGCTGTTCTGAGCATCAACCGGAGCTGAACAATGGCAATCCGCGTCTACAAGCCCGTCACCAACGCCCGGCGAAACGCCTCGGTGAACATGCACGCCGAGGTGACCAAGAAGTCGCCCGAGAAGAGCCTGCTCCGCCCGCTCCACAAGACCGGCGGCCGCAACACCCAGGGCAAGCTCACCGTCATCCAGCAGGGCGGCGGCCACAAGCGCCGCTACCGCCTCATCGACTTCAAGCGCCAGAAGGACGGCATGAAGGCGACCGTGGTCGGCATCGAGTACGACCCCAACCGTACCTGCCACATCGCGCTGGTGAAGTACGAGGACGGCACCCTCCGCTACATCCTGGCGCCGAAGGGCCTCACGGCGGGCGACGTGGTGGTCAGCTCCCCCGACCAGGTGGATCCGCGCCCGGGCAACTGCATGCCCCTGAAGCACATCCCGACCGGCCTCGAGGTGCACAACATCGAGTCCGCGCCCGGCAAGGGCGGCACGATGGTCCGCTCCGCCGGCATCGGCGCGCGCCTCACCAACAAGGAAGGCCGCTTCGCGACCCTCGTGATGCCCTCGGGCGAGATCCGCCAGGTGCTCCTCGAGTGCCGCGCCACGGTCGGCACCGTCGGCAACCCGGACCACGCGAACGTGGTGCTGGGCAAGGCCGGCCGCGCGCGCTGGATGGGCCGGCGTCCGCGCACCCGCGGCGTCGCCATGAGCCACCACCAGCACCCGCACGGCGGCGGCGAGGGCCGCTCCAAGGGCGGCCAGGAGCCGTCCAACGCCAGCGGCACGCAGTCCAAGGGCGGGCGCACCCGCCGCTACGGGAAGTCCACCGACAAGCTCATCATCCGCCGCCGCAAGAGCCGCCGCTACGGCCAGCTCAAGCTCTAACCCAAGCACACCGGAGAACACGCAATGTCCCGCTCACTCAAGAAGGGCCCCGTCGTCGACGAGAAGCTGTTCCGTCGCGCGGAGGCGCAGCAGTCCGGCGGCGCCAAGCGCGCGGCCATCAAGACCTGGCGGCGCTCGTGCACGATCGTGCCCGAGTTCGTCGGCCTGACCTTCGCCGTCCACAACGGCAAGGGCTTCACCGACGTGTTCGTCACCGAGGAGATGGTCGGGCACAAGCTCGGCGAGTTCTCCCACACGCGCCAGTTCAAGGGCCACACCAACAAGAAGGAAGGCATCGACGCCGCCTGACCGGCGCATCGGCCTCCCCTGAAGGAACCCACCAATGGCCTCCACCCAGACCAAGAAGCACACGGCCTCGCACAAGTTCGCCCGGATCGCGCCCCGCAAGGCGCGGCTCGTGGCCGACCAGATCCGCGGCAAGGGCATCGAGGACGCGCTCGCGACCCTCGAGTTCAGCCCCCGCCGCGGCGCGTGGTTCATCAAGAGCGTCCTCCGCAGCGCGATCGCCAACGCGGAGGAGGCCAACCTCGACGTCGGCCGCCTCTTCGTGAGCGAGAGCCGCGTCGACGAGGGCCCGACCATCAAGCGGTTCCAGCCGAAGGATCGCGGCCGCTCGCACCCGATCATGAAGCGCACGAGCCACATCCACGTCTCCGTCGACGTCCGCTGACGCGACCCAGGAACACCCAGCAGGAAGCACCCAACCATGGGACAGAAGACCAACCCGTTCGGATTCCGAGTCGGCGTCACCGAGACGCACAAGAGCCGCTGGTTCGCCCCCAAGGCGCTCTTCGGCGAGCTGCTCGTCGAGGACTACAAGATCCGGAAGTTCATCGACAAGCGCCTGAACCGCACTCCCCCGTACGCGGCGGTGAGCGACGTCTACATCGAGCGCACCCGCGAGGAGCTCTCGGTGATCATCAAGACCGCCCGCCCGGGCCAGGTCGTCGGCCTCAAGGGCGCGGAGATCGAGCGCCTCACCAAGGACCTCGAGGCCCTCACCGGCCGCAAGGTCGGCATCAAGATCATCGAGATCAAGAACCCCGAGATCGTCGCCCGGCTGATCGCCGAGTCGATGGCCGAGCAGCTGAAGAAGCGCGCGAGCTACCGCCGCGTCGTCAAGCAGCGCGCCGAGGCCGCGATGCAGAACGGCGCGAAGGGCATCCGCATCCTGATGTCGGGCCGCCTCGGCGGCGCCGAGCTCGCCCGGACGTTCGACACCCGCCTCGGGTCGATCCCGCTCACCACCCTCCAGGCCAACATCGACTACGCGATCGCCCACTGCGAGACGACGTACGGCGTGATCGGCATCAAGGTGTGGGTCTACAAGGGCATGTTCGAGCAGGTCGAGGACGACACCACCACCAACGCAGCCGGTGGGCGCGCCCGCGCCCGCGGCCGCCGCTGAGCCACGCTGAAAGCAGGAACCACCGATGTCGAACCTGATCCCCAAGCGCGTCAAGTACCGCAAGCAGCAGCGCGGCAAGCTCAAGGGCAATGCCACGCGCGGCAACTACGTCTCCTTCGGCGACTACGGGCTGCAGAGCCTCGAGGCCTGCTGGGTCTCGGGCCGCCAGCTCGAGGCGGGCCGCATCGCCGCGCAGCACTTCCTGCGCCGCCAGGGCAAGGTGTTCATCCGCGTCTTCCCGGACAAGCCGATCTCCAAGAAGCCGCTCGAGACCCGAATGGGCACCGGCAAGGCGGACGTCGACTTCTGGGCCGCGCGCATCAAGCCCGGCACCGTCCTCTTCGAGATCGCGGGCGTGCCCGAGGACCTCGCCAAGCAGGCCTTCGCCCGCATCGCAAACAAGATGCCCGTCCGCTGCCGCTTCGTCGGCCGCCGGCTGGCCGTCTGATCCACACCGGTCTGATCCACACCGAAAGGCAGCCCAGAGATGAAGGCCACCGAAGTCAAGAAGCTCCGCGACGACGAGATCGCCGCCGAGGCCAAGCGCCTGCGCAAGCAGCTGTTCGACCTGCGCGCGCAGACCGTCACCGAGAAGACCAAGGACTCGTCGCAGTTCAAGAAGACCCGCAAGGACCTGGCTCGCGTCCTGACCGAGCGCAGCGCCCGCATGAAGAAGGCCAGCAAGTGAGCAGCAAGGACAACATCGTCGTCGGAGAGGACGCCCCGCGCCGCGTCGGGGTGGTCGAGACCGCCACGCGCGACAAGACGCGCAAGGTGACCATCCAGTACGTCTCCAAGCACCCCAAGTACGGCAAGTACGTGCGCAAGCGCACCGTGCTGCAGGTGCACGACGCGAAGAACGAGACGGGCGTCGGCGACCGCGTCGAGATCGCGGAGTGCCGCCCCATCTCCCGCACCAAGCGCTGGACCGTCGTCCGCGTCGTCGAGAAGGCCCCGGCCAAGGCCGAGATGGTCTTCGAGGTCGACACCGGCTCCAAGCGCGCCAGGAAGTGAACCCAGGGACACACCCGAAGGAAGCGATGCGATGATCCAGAAGGAATCAAGGCTCGAAGTGGCCGACAACAGCGGCGCCAAGGTCGCCATGGTGATCGGCATCATGGGCGTCTCCACCGCCAGCGGGCGCTTCACGCGCGTCACGATGGGCGTGGGCGACCGCGTCATGTGCGCGATCAAGGAGGCGATCCCGAACGGCCAGGTCAAGGCCGGCGACAAGGCCGAGGCCGTGATCGTCCGCGTCAAGGCCCCGACCCGCCGCGCCGACGGCAGCTACGTGCGCTTCGACTCGAACGCGTGCGTGCTCGTCGACAAGGAGGGCAACCCGAAGGGCACCCGCATCTTCGGCGCCGTGGCCCGCGAGCTGCGCGAGAAGAACTTCATGAAGATCGTGTCCCTCGCCACGGAGGTCATCTGATGCCAGCCCACATCCGCAAGGGTGACGTCGTGTACGTCCGCTCCGGCGCCGACCGCGGCAAGACCGGCGAGGTCGTCTCCGTCGACCCGAAGTCGTCCACGTGCGTGGTGAAGGGG
>JBILFU010000067.1:0-8643 GCA_044351405.1 Phycisphaerales bacterium | reverse complement strand
AGCTCGCCAGGCTGGTCGAGGACATCGAGGGCCTGGAGGCGATCCTGGCGGACGAGCAGCTGGTGCTCGACATCATCCGCGAGGACACGGTCGAGCTGAAGGAGCGCTTCGCCGACGCGCGCCGCACGCTCATCGAGGGCGCCGAGGCCGAGGACTTCGAGATGGCCGACCTGATCCCCGAGCACGAGGTCGTGCTCACGGTGAGCAGGCGCGGCTACGTGAAGCGCCTGCCGGCGGACACGTACCGCGTGCAGGGCCGCGGCGGCAAGGGCGTGATCGGCGCCAAGGCCGTCGGCGGCGGCGAGGACGAGGACCAGGACTTCGTCGAGCAGCTCCACGTGTGCTCGAGCCACGACGACCTGCTCTGCTTCACCAACACGGGGCGCGTCTTCAAGCTGAAGGTCTGGCAGATCCCCGAGGCCGCGCGCACCGCCAAGGGCCGCGCCATCCAGAACCTGCTCGAGCTCCGCAAGGACGAGCGCATCTGCGCGTGGCGCCCGGTGGCCAGGTTCGAGGAGCGCGAGGACTTCCTGTTCTTCCTGAGCGCCAACGGCCAGGTCAAGCGCACCGCGCTCCAGGAGTACCGCAACGTCAACAAGTCCGGCATCATCGCGCTGGGCCTCAAGGAGGGCGACCGCCTGGTGGACGTGCTGGTCACGCGCGGCACCGACCACGTGCTGCTCTCGACCGCCGCGGGCATGTCGATCCGCTTCGACGAGAACGACGCGCGCGTCATGGGGCGCTCGGCGGCGGGCGTCATCGGCATCGACCTCGCCGACGGCGACGAGGTGGTGGGCGGCGTCGTCTGCGACGACTCGCTCGACCTCTTCACGGCCTGCGAGAGCGGCTTCGGCAAGCGCACGCCGATGCGCGAGTACCTGGTGCAGAGCGAGGACGGCTCGACGCGCGCGCAGAGCCGCGGCGGCAAGGGGCGCATCGACATCCGCACCGAGGGCCGCAACGGCCGCGTCATCGCGGTGAACAGCGTGAGCGACACGGACAGCCTGATCTTCTCCACCAAGGCCGGCATGGTGGTGCGCATCCGCGCGGCGGACGTCCGCCAGGTGGGCCGCGCCACGCAGGGCGTGCGGCTGGTCACCCTGGACGCGGGCGACGCGCTGGCGTCGGTGGCGAAGATCGCGGGCGAAGGCGACGATGCCGCGGCGGCCCCGCCTCCCGCCGAGACGCCCTGATCGATGCGGTGCCGCGGGCCCGGGGCGCGGCGAGTCCCCGCACGGCGGTCACTTGCCGCGGGACATCTGCATCGCCGCTAGCGCCGTGGTGACGTCCTCGCTGAAGTCGAAGATCCGGTCCAGGTCGGTCGCGAGAAGGATCCCCCAGATGCGGTCGCTCACGGAGCAGATCCGTACGTGCGCGCCGGCGAGGATGGCGAGCTTGCGCACCCGCAGGAGCTGGGCGATGTTCGAGGAGTTCAGGAACTGCACGTGCCGGAAGTCCAGGACGGCGTCCCGGGCCCGGGCGTCGGCGCGCCCGGCCTTCCGGTCGTCCGCGCAGCGCTGGAAGTAGGCGGCGAGCGCGCCCATGTCCTCCGCGAACGAGGGGTCGTTCTGGAGCTCGGCGATCTGGATGCTGTCCGACCACTCGTTGATTGGCACGTCGGGCAGGATACCGGGCCCGGGTCGCCGGGGCGCCCGGCCGTATCCTCCGGCCTCCATGCGCAGGCTTCGTCGCACGCCCATCAACCCGCGGATCGAGCTGATCCCGCTGATCGACGTGATGACGTTCCTGCTCACCTACTTCATCTACGCCACCGCCACGCTGATGCGCGTCGACCTGGTGCCGATGCAGCTGCGGCAGTTCACGAGCGGCCGCGCGGCCACCCCCGCGCCCGCGGTGACCATCGCGGTGGACCTCGACGGCATCGTCTACGTGGACCGCGAGAAGGTGGAGCTTCCCCAGATGGTCGAGAAGGTGAAGGAGCACGTCGCGAAGGACAAGAAGACGGTCGTCTACCTGGCGATCGCCGAGGGCCAGGGCAAGGTGGACCGCGCGCCGCTCCTCCAGGAGCTGTGGGACCGCCTGCGCCCGCTCAACATGACGGTGAACCTGGTGGGGCGCCCCGGCGTCGCGGCGGCCAACCGCCCGTCCGCTCCCGCGGCGCCGTCGCCCGCGGCCCCGCCCGCACCCTGAACTAGACTCGTCCCGTGCACGCGGCGCTCGAGCCGAACGCCCCGGACCGAGTCGGAAGGACCCTCGCGTGGGGCGTCGGGTTCTCCGTGCTGTTCCACGTGGTGCTGTTCTCGCCCCAGCTTGCGGCGGTGCTCGACCCCGAGAACCGCCACGAGGTGATCGCGCAGCTGCGAGAGGCCGCCCGCAAGCCCGAGGATCCCGCCGCCGCTCCGAAGGATCGGCCCGACGAGCCGCCCAAGGAGGACCGGGTCCCCAAGGACCCTGCTGCCGCGCTGCCGCCCCCACCGCCGGAGTCCGGCGAGCGCCCGCCCGCCGAGCCGCGGCCGAAGCCGCCCGAGGCGGACCAGGAGCAGCCGCCGCTTCCCCCCATCGAGACCCCGAAGCCGTCGCCCGCCTACCCCGACGTCGAGGACGTCGCCATCGGCCAGGACGAGGGCGACCCGATGAGCGTCGTCATCATCGGGCGCGACGACTACGAGGAGCACATGGCGCAGCTCAGCGTCGTGAACCAGGCCGGCTACCGCATGAGCGACGCGGGCGGCGACGGCACCGTCGGCTACGGACGCGGCGACTCCGGCGACGGGGGCGGAGGCGGAGGCAGCGCGCCGAAGGCCACGGCCACCACGGTGGCGGCCGCCGCGCCGGGCACGCCGCCGACGCCGGAGTCCACGCGCACGGAGAGCGCCGCGCCCTCGCCGCCGCCCGACGCCGCGCCGCAGCCCGACAACCCGCCCAAGCCTCCCGACGCCGCCCCCGCGACGGTCGCCAAGGCCGACCCGAAGCCGCAGGACGCGGCGGAACCGGTGCCGCCCGCGCCGCACGTCCCGGCATCGACGGATCCGTCCGCGTCGGAACCGGTGCCGCCGATCGACGCTCCCCGCGATCCGCAGGCGACGCCGCCCGAGGAAGCGAAGCCCGCGCCGCCCGCGCCTCCGCCGCCGCGGCCAGATCCGCCCGTGGCGCAGCCCAAGCAGCCCGAGGCGCCGAGCACCACCGTGGTGCCGGCCGAACAGCGCCCCGCGGCGCCGCCGCCCGCCAACCAGCCGCCGCCCTCGCAGCCGGGCGGGGGCGTGGCGTCCACCGAGCGCGCCAAGGAAGGCCCCGCCGACCAGGCCCCCGGGCAGGCCGGCCGCGCGGGCGGCCAGGGCCCGTCCGCCAAGCCGGGCACGGGCGGCAAGGGCGAGCTGAGCGACCTCGAGAGCCCCGCCACCAGCATCGTCAACGTTCCGTCGAGGCAGTGGCGCAACGGCAGGCTGGTCGCCGCGGTGGGCGTCCAGCTGAAGCCGCGCCAGCCCCAGTTCACCACCCTGCAGCTGGTCAGCATGCTGCCCTCCTGCCAGCCGCCGGTCGTGTCGCTCACCTTCGACCGCGAGGGCAGGTGCGTCGACGTCTTCTTCAACCGGACGTCCGGCGACCCGGAGATCGACGGCGTGATCCGCAACTCGCTCTTCTTCTGGCGCGCGACGGGCAAGAAGATCGACGCGCTCCAGGGCGACGAGAAGGTGCGCGTGACCCTGCAGCTCCTCCTCTGACGCGGGCACCGGCCCCGCGCGCGGCGGCAGGGATCACCCGCCCAGGCGGCCGCGCCAGGACCCGATCGTCCCGTGCTCGCTCAGGTCGTACCAGAGCGGCGTGACGGTGACGGCCGGCTCCAGGAGCGCCTCCACGTCGGTCTCCTCCGCGGTGTGGAAGAACTCCATGCCGTTGCCGTTGGGCCAGTAGTAGACGCGGCCGTCCGGCGCGGTGCGGCGCTCGTAGCCGTCGGTGCCCGCGGCGACGTTCATCTTGACGACGCGGATCGGCGGCATGGGCGCGTCCGCGCGCTCGGTGCGCGGCACGTTGACGTTCATCACGCGGTGCGCGTCGAGCGGGTGCGCGAGGATCCGGTCGATGGCGGCGCGCGCGATCTCCGCGGCGCGCCCGAAGTGCGCCTTCCCCGGCTCGCCCAGGTGCAGGCTGACCGCGATCGACGGGATGCCGAGGAACGCGCCCTCGACGGCCGCGGCGACGGTGCCGGAGTAGATGACGTTGATGCCGACGTTCGCGCCGGCGTTCATGCCGCTCACCACCAGGTCCGGCCGCGCGCCCTTGCCGTACCACTCCTGCCAGAGCGCGCGGGCGGCGAGCTTCACGCAGTCGGCCGGGCGGCCGTCCACGGCGATGCCGTGCATGCGCGGGTTCGGGCGGGCCTCGCGCAGCATGAGCGGCCGGTGGAAGGTGATGCCGTGGCTCGCGGCGCTCTGGACGTCCGACGGGGCGACCACCCGGATCTCGCCCAGGCCCTGGATCGCCTCGTGCAGCGCGGCGATGCCGGGTGCGTCGATGCCGTCGTCGTTGGTGAGGAGGATGCGCATGTGGTCGGTCGGGCGCCGCTCACTCGCCGAGCGGCGTGAGGACGTACTCGCGCCCGCCCCAGCGGACCGGGACGCGGGCGGCCAGGTCGTGCGCGCCGCGGCGGAGGATGCCCACCACGGGCACGGAGGCCGCCGGGAAGAGCGGGCCGGCCCACGCCGGGAAGCCCATCGCGCGGTACGAGCCGGCGAGCACGGCGCTGCGCCAGAGCGCGGCGGCGGCCGCGGCGGCGACCGCGGCCCGGCCGAGCGCGTGCGCGCCCTCGTCGAGTTCCGGCCCGCCGAAGGCGAGCGCCGCGGCGGCAAGCGCGCCCGAGAGCGCGCTGAGCGACGGCAGCGCGATCCCGAGCGTCCCGATCTGCACGGCCTGCTGGCGCAGGCGCGCCGGGCTGCGGCTGCAGGACTCGATGAAGATCCGCCGCCAGCCGGCGCAGAACGCGGGCCACGCGTCGTACATGGACACGGTCAGCATGCCGTCGGCGACCGCGGCCTCCTGCGGCATGCCGCGCGACTCCATGCCGCGGGCGAACGCCAGGTCCTCGAGCAGGTCGTCCTTCACCGCGGCGTGCCCGCCGAACCGCTCGTACGCGGCGCGCTCGAAGAGCATGAACTGGCCGTTGGCGAACGCGCGCCGGCGCAGCCTGCCGTCGATCCTTCGCATCGGGAAGAGCTTGAGGAGCACGACGGCCGTCACCGGCTGCACCACCCGCTCGAACCAGAGCCGCTGCGTCGGCGTGCTCCAGAGGGAGAGCATGGCGAGCGAGCGGCGGCGAAGGAAGGTCACGGCCGCGCGCAGGAGCCGCGGGTCGAAGCGCGTGTCGGCATCGGCGAAGAGGAGGAGCTCGCCGCGCGCGCGGCAGGCCCCGACGCGCGCGGCGTTGCACTTGCCGGCCCAGTCCGCCGGGCAGGAGTCGTTGTCGACGATCTCCAGGCGCGGGTCCGCGGCGGCGATCGGCTCCAGCGCGCGGCGCGTGCCGTCCGAGCACCGGTCGAGCACGAACACCAGGTGGAGCGCGGGGTAGTCCGAGGCCAGGACGCTGCGCGCGCAGTCGGCGGCCACCCGTTCCTCGTTGTGCGCCGGGATGACGACGGTCACCGGGGGCAGCCCGACGGGCTCGCCCGACAGTCCCTCGGAGACGAACGAGCTGCGCCGCCACTCCTTCCAGGCCCGCACCGCCAGCCACGTCCACGCCACCAGCTCGCCGACCGACGCGGCGGAGAGGACGAGCGCGACGACGAGGACCGTGTGCATGCGCGGGGCGCCGAAGGCTACCGCACCGCCGGGTGGGCGCGCATAGCATCCGCCGACCTTGGGCGTCTACGTCCAGCTCCTGGTGCGCCGCTACCTGACGACGCGGATCATC
The DNA here is from genome assembly GCA_044351405.1 of Phycisphaerales bacterium. Classification (GTDB taxonomy): domain Bacteria; phylum Planctomycetota; class Phycisphaerae; order Phycisphaerales; family SM1A02; genus UBA966. Next base: position 2,777 of record JBILFU010000067.1, on the reverse strand, counting down.
CCGCTGATCGCGGTGGGCGCGGTCGCGCTCTGCGTCTCGCTGGTGGTGATCGTCGTGAGCGTGATGAGCGGATTCCTCGAGAACCTGCGCTCCTCGGGACGGACGCTGATGGGGGACGTGGTGGTCTCCTATCCCGTGCAGGGCATCCCGCACTACGCGGAGCTGATCGCGGACATCGAGCGCCTCCCGGGCGCGGCGGCCGCCACGCCCCTCGTGGACACCTACGGGCTCCTGCGGATGCCCTACCCCGAGGGACCCAACAAGGACGTGGTCACCGCGCAGGTGTGGGCGATCGAGCCGGAGAGTTTCGCCCGCGTGACCGAGCTCGACCGCACCATCTGGTGGAAGCCCGCCGCCTCGCCGGAGCAGGCGCTGGCGATGGCCGAGGACGACCCGCGCAGGACGCTCACCGGGAAGGAGCTCGAGGACGCGCGAGCGATGCGCGACCGAGCCACCGGCGCCCCGGGCGCGCTCCTGGGGATGCACGTGAGCGTCGTCAACCAGCGGCGGCGCGACGGCAGCTACCGTCCGCGCGTCGAGCACTGGTGGATGCCCGCGCACGAGGTGACCGTCACGCTCGTCCCGATCAGCGAGAAGGGCACGGTCTCGCAGTCGAACAGCCGCGTCTTCCGCGTGGTGAACGAGGTGATGTCGGGCGTCTTCCAGGTGGACCGCAACCGCGTCTTCATTCCGCTCGAGGACGGGCAGCAGATGCTCCGCCTCGACGCCGCCCCGGTGGTCGACACCCAGGCCGAGCCGGACGCGCAGGGCAACTATCCCGTGATCGGCACCTCGCCAGCGCGGGCGACGCAGATGCTGGTGCGCGCCAAGCCCGGCACGGACCCGGCGGAGCTGAAGCGCCAGGTCGCCGCGGCGTACGAGCAGTTCTGGATCCGCAAGTCCGCCGACCCCGCGGTGCGCGGCCGGCCGCCGGCGCCCGACTACGTCTCCGTGATGACGTGGGAGGAGCGCCTCAAGGACATCATCGGGCCCGTGGAGAAGGAGCGGCAGATGATGCGCATCCTGTTCTCCATCACCTACCTGGTGTGCGCGGGGCTCATCCTGGCCATCTTCTGGTCGATCGTCAGCGAGAAGACGCGCGACATCGGCATCCTGCGCGCGGTGGGCGCGAGCCGCCTGGGCGTGCTCGCGATCTTCCTGCGCTACGGCCTGGTGGTGGGCGCGGTGGGCTCCGCGGCGGGCACCCTGCTGGGGTGGACCGTCGTCCGGAACATCAACGCCATCCACATGGCGCTCGGGAACGACGCGCCCGCGTGGCTGTGGGTCTCGTGCTTCCTGCTCGCCGCGCTGGCCCTCGGCCTGGCGGCGCGCGCCGCCGCGGGCTCGCGCGTGCTGGGCGCGCTGCTCTGGTCGATCGGCGCGCTGGGGCTCGCGGGCGGCGGCGTCGGACTGATGCTCCACCGGGGCTTCCTGATCTGGGACCCGGCCGTCTACTACTTCGCCACCATCCCCGCGGAGATGGACTGGGTCAATGCGGCCATCACCTGCGCGGGCGCGGTGGTGTTCAGCGTCCTCGGCGCGGCAATCCCCGCGGCGCGCGCCGCCGACATCGACCCGGTGCGGGCGCTCCGGTACGAGTGAACGATGACCACCGCACCCCAACAGGCCACCGGACAGCGCTCCTCCCGCGGCGAGGTCCTCCTCGCCGCCGAGGACGTGCACCGCACCTACCGGATGGGCCGCGTCGAGGTCCCCGTCCTCAAGGGCGCCTCCATCGAGGTGCGAGCCGGCGAGTGGGTGTCGATCCTGGGCTCGAGCGGCAGCGGCAAGAGCACGCTGCTGCACCTGCTCGGCGGGCTCGACCGGCCCGACTCGGGGCGCGTTGCCTTCCGCGGCGGCGACATCTCGCGCTACTCGGCGTCGCGGCTCGACCGCTTCCGGAACGACCATGTGGGCTTCGTGTTCCAGTTCTACCACCTGCTCCCGGAGCTCACCGTGCTCGAGAACACGCTGCTGCCCGCCACCGTCGGCGTGGGGCGGCTGGAGTGGGTGCGTCGGCGCACGGAGATCCGCGAGCGGGCGCGGACGCTGCTCGACCGCTTCGGGCTCTCGCACCGCTTCCGCCACCGTCCCGCGGAGCTCTCCGGCGGCGAGCGCCAGCGCGTGGCGATCGCGCGCGCCCTGATGCGCAATCCCGAGGTGCTGCTCGCCGACGAACCGACCGGGAACCTGGACGCAAAGACGGGCGAATCGCTCCTGGAGGTGATCTCCGAGCAGCACCGCGCCGGGCTCACCATCGTGATGGTGACCCACGACCAGTGGATCAGCGCGCGCGCCGACCGCACGGTGCACCTGGTCGACGGGCGCGTGGCGTAGACGCGGGCGCGGCCGGGAGAGGCGCGGTGGTCGGGGGATCCGGGACCCCGCTTCCCGCGAAGTCAGCCCGGATCCCCGGCCGCGCCACGACCCGTGCGTCCGAGACCTACACTGCCGCACCCGGATGAACAGGAAGCTCCGCCTCCCGACCACCGCCCGGACCGCAGCGATCGCCGCGGCGGCGGCCGCGTGCGCGGCCGCGTGCACGCGCAACCCCTACGACGACCTGTTCTGGTACTACCAGCCCGAGACCCGGGCCATGGTGATCCCCCGGGTACAGGCCGGCCCCCGCAGCCTGGCGATGTTCCGGGGAGACACCGGCGACCGGCTGGACTGGTACGCCCTCTCCGTCGGCATCCGCTGGGCGGACATCGTGATCGTCGGCGAGCAGCACGACGACGCCAACGCGCACGTGGTCCAGGAGGCCATCGCGGGGGAGA
>JBILFU010000002.1:0-24987 GCA_044351405.1 Phycisphaerales bacterium | reverse complement strand
CGCACGCGCGTCCGCTCGACCATCCGGCCGTGCCTCCAGCGCTCGATCGCGGCGTGGTCGCCGCCAAGGAGCACCTCGGGCACCTCGCGGCCGCGCCATTCGCGCGGTCGCGTGTAGTGAGGGCAGTCGAGGAGGGCACGGCCCTCGTCGTCGCGGCGGCTGAAGGAATCCTCCGCCGCGGACTGCTCGTGGCCCAGCGCTCCGGGAAGGAGCCTGGTCACCGCGTCGACCAGCGCCATGGCGGGGATCTCGCCGCCGCTCATGACGAAGTCTCCGACGCTCACCTCGAGCGGGGCCAGTTCCTCGATGGCCCGCTCGTCAATCCCTTCGTAATGCCCCGCGATCAGCAGGATCCGGGGCTGCCTGGCGAACCATTCGACGCGGGGCTGAGCCAGGCGCTCGCCCTGCGGCGTGAGCAGCACGCGGACGGCTGCTCGGGGATCCATCTGCTCGACCGCCTCGACCGCGTCGACGAGGGGCTGGCACATCATCACCATCCCGGGCCCGCCGCCGAAGGGGCGGTCGTCCACCTTGCGGTGCTTGTCCTGGCTCCAGGCACGGATGTCGTGCGCGTGGAACTCGAGCAAGCCCGCGGCGGCGGCCCGTCCCGGGATGCTGGCGCCGATCACCGGCGCGAACATCTCGGGAAAGAGGGTGAGGACGTCGATGCGCACGGCGCCTCACCCGAAGGACGTCAGTCCTTCTTCTCTGCCTTCGGCTTCGGACCGCGCAGCGGCTCCAGGCCCTTCTTGGCGCGGATCGCGTCCGCCTTGGTACGGCCCTTGGCGTGCCTCACGGAGAGGACGGAGTCCTTCACGCTGCCGCCGGCCTTGCGGATCAGGCTGACCGCGGTGTCCGACGGCTGGGCGCCGACCGACAGCCAGTGGTTGATCCGGTCCATCTTCAGGTTGATCTGCTTGCCTTCCTTGCCCTGGGGCTCGTACCAGCCGAGCTCCTCGATGACGACGCCGTCGCGCGGCGACCGCTTGTCCATCGCCGCGAGGCGGAAGAACGGGTGGTGGGCACGGCCAAACTTCTTGAGACGAAGGACGACCATCGGTCGTGTCCTTTCTGAAGCGCCCGCGTCGGTCGCGCGATGCGGCACCATGCCGCTCGCGCGCCGGGAGCACCGTGGGGCGGGCCGTCTCGGCCCGATGTGCGGTGCGCCTTCGGCAGGCGGTTGCGAGAACGGGGAAGGCTATCCGATGCCGCCTTCCCGCTCAACGGCGCCGGCGCGCGGTCGGGTCCGAAGTTATCCGCCGCCCGGCGGAAGCAGCGAATCGACCCACAGCATGTACGCCTGCGCCGTGCGCGCCAGGAACCGCTGCAGCGGCGCGTCGATCGACGTGAAGAACAGGAACAGCACGACCAGCATGCCGTACATCCGTACCGCCGGCTGCATGAAGAAGCGGTCGAGCGCCGGGCTCAGCCCGCCGAGCACGGCGCTGCCGTCGAGCGGCGGCACCGGCAGCAAGTTGAACGCGCACAGGAACAGGTTGAGGAACCCGCCCACCTGCAGGAAGTGGAAGACGTTGCGCGCGACCTGCGGCTCGCTCGACACGCGCTCCGTCTCGACGGCCCAGAGCCACGCCGCGGCCGCCGTGAGGCAGGCGAAGGCGAGCGCAAGGTTCATGGCGGGCCCGGCAGCCGCCACCAGCACGCGGCCCAGCCGGCGGTTCCGGTAGCGCGACGGGTCGGTCGGCATCAGTCCCCACGCGATCCCGGCGATCGCGAAGAGCACCAGCGACATCCCGCCCATGTGCACCACCGGGTTCATGGTCATGTGGCCCAGCTCGCGCGGCGTGCGGTCGCCGTTGGCGATGGCGACCCAGCCATGCGCGAGCTCGTGCAGGCAGATGGAGACGATCACCCAGAACGCCCAGCTGAACACCCAGACGATCCCGCCCGCCTCGAACTGCTCGTGGACCCACCAGCTCATGGCCGGACTATACGCCTGCCCCGGACCGCGCCGCGGGAAGCGCACCGTGCACCAGGCGACCGCCGAGGACGGTGGCCGCGATGCGCGGCAGCGAGCGCGACCAGTCGCACGCGAACGGGTCGTCCGCGAACACGCAGAGGTCCGCGTGCGCGCCCGGCGCGATGCGGCCGATGTCGGGCGCGCGGAGGGCGTCGGCGGCGCCCGCCGTGTAGGCGTGCAGGCACTCCCCGACCGACAGGTTCTGGTCTGTCCCGCACGGGCGCCCGTCGAGGTCGAGCCCGGTGACCGCGGCGCGGATCCCGAGGCGCGGGTCGCAGCTCACGATCGGCCAGTCGCTCCCGAAGGAGAGCCGCGCGCCGGCGTCCACGAGGTCGCGGAACCGGAAGAACGCGCGCATCCGCGCGTCGCCGAGCCGCGCCCGCGCGATGCGAGCGTCGTCGGCCTTGTGCAGCGGCTGCATGCTCGCGATGCGGCCGCGCATGCGCGCGAGGTCCGCGTCGTCCACGGTCTGGCAGTGCTCGTAGCGCGCGACGAGCGCCGCGTCCTCGGGCACGAACGCGTCGAGCGCGGCTCGCAGGGCCGCGTCGCCGATCGCGTGCACGGCCGGCGAGAAGCCCGCGGCGATCACGGCGCGCGCCCAGTCGCGCAGGCGCGTCGTGCCGCGGCGCGCGTCGTGGTCCGCGAACTCGACGAGCATGCCGCGCGTCTCGGCATCGTCCGCGTAGGGCCCCAGCATGCGCGCGGTGCGGCTGCCGAGCGTGCCGTCGGCGAAGGTCTTCCAGCCGACGACTGCGAGGAGGTCGTCGCCCGCGAAGGAGCGGCCCCAGGAGAGGTCGACCGGCCAGTCGCGGTCGAGGATGGTGGCGCGCACGCGGAGGGTGCAGTCGCCGCGCGCGTGCGCGCGCAGGTGCGCATGCACCTCCCGCAGGTCGCGCTGGTACTCCATGCTGCCGACGGCGGTGATCCCGAACGAGTTGCAGTGGCGCATCGCGGCCAGCAGCGCCGCGCGGCGGTCCTCGGCGGGAGGCTCGGGGAGCCGCGGGTTGACGAGCCGCCATGCCGCCTGCTCCAGGAGGAGCCCGGTGGGTGCCCCCGCCGCGTCGCGCACGATCTCGCCGCCCGCGGGGCAGGGCTCGCCGGCGAGGAGCCCGAGCACCGAGTCGTTCACGACGCAGGCGTGCTGGTCCATCCGGTACGCGACGCAGGGCGTGCCGCCCGCGCCGCGCAGCCAGTGCTTGGTGGGCCGCTCGCCGCCCCAGTTCGCCTCGTGCCAGCCATAGGCGCGCAGCCAGCGGCCGGGTGCGAGCGCGCGCGCGGCGCCGGCGACGGCGTCCTCGAACTCCGCGCGCGAGCGCACGGCCGACAGGTCGAGCTGCGCGAGCGTCTGCGCGCCGAGCGAGAGGTGCAGGTGGCCGTCGATCAGGCCCGGCACGACGACCGAGCCGTGCGGCAGCCGGACGACGGGCGTGTCCGATGGCCCCGTCGCGCCGCCGCCCCCGGACGCGTGCGCCGCGCCCGCCGCCTCCGCCGCGTCCACCTCGGTGATCCGCCCGTCCGCCACCGCGACCGCACGGGCCCACGGCTGCGCGGCGTCCGCGGTCCAGACGCGCGCGCCCTCGATCCGGAAGCGGGCGGGAAGCGGCGGCGCGGACGGGCTCACGGGAGGTCTATCCTAGGTCGCATGAGCCACCACCACGGATCGCGGCACGGTTCGCACCACCACGGCGCGCACGGGGGCGGGCACCACGATGCGCCCGCACGCCTCTTCTGGACCAAGCGGCGCGTCGCCGCCTTCGCCGTGGCCGCGCTTGCGGCGATGGCGGTGTTCCTGGTGCTCTCGGCGTGCGAGCAGGCACCTGCGCCGAAGGGGCCGGAGCCGGTGCGCGGACCGTCCGCGGCGCGCGCGCAAGCTGCCGCTCCGTCGGGCACGGGCGCTCCCGCCGCTCCCGGTGCGCGGGGAACCACGGATGCGTCGGTCACGCCGGCCGCGCCGCTTCCCTCGCAGCAGGGGGGCGGCTTCCCGGTGAGCGGCCCGGAGGGCGACCAGACCGTCATCGAGGTCGGCGGGCTGGTCATGCCGAAGCCCATCACCTGGGTCTGGACCGCGCCGACCATGCAGTTCCGCGCGCTGCAGTACGCGGTGCCGGCGCTCGGGGTGAATTCCCCGGCCGCCGAGCTGGTCTTCAGCGTGTTCACGGGCGGCGAGGGCGGTCCGGTGGCGGCGAACCTCGACCGCTGGGCGAACCAGTTCCGCGACGGCGACGCCGCGGCCGCCAGCAGGCGCTCCGAGCGCGAGATCGCCGGCCTGAAGGTGCACCTCATCGAGAGCGCCGGTGCTTACATGGGGATGGGCGCCGCCGCGCCGCGCCCGGGCTGCATGCAGCTCGGCGCGATCGTCGAGGCGCCGGGCCGCAACGTGTTCATGAAGATCGTCGGTCCGCAGGCGACCGTCGAGTCGAACCGCGCCGCCTTCGAGGCGATGCTCGCCGGAATGAAGGCCAAGTGACCGCGCCGTCCTGCGCCGCGCGCGGCGCGGCAGCGGGCGGCCGCGCCGGTCAGTGCCCCGGTGCCCGGAGCGGCTCCGGCTCGCGCGTCAGGATGAGCTCCGCGTCCATCAGCGGGCTCAGGTCGCGCAGGATGCCGTCGGCCACGTCGTAGATCCAGCCGTGGACGATCACCTCGCGCCCTGCGGCGCGCGCGGACTCCACCACCGGGCTCCTGGTCACGTTGATCGCCTGCGCCGCGACGTTGAGCTCGCACAGCCGCCGGAAGCGCGAGTCCCAGTCGGTGAACGACTCCAGCTCCTCCCGGTGCAGCTTGGAGAGGTCGCGGATGTGCCGGATCCAGTGGTCGACCACGCGCGCCTGCTGCGGCTCCATCGAGGCCGCGATGCCGCCGCAGCCGTAGTGCCCGCACACGACGATGTCGCGGATCCCGAGGCCGTGCACCGCGTACTCGATGACGGAGTGCGCGTTCATGTCGCTGTGCACGACCAGGTTGGCGACGTTGCGGTGCACGAACACCTCGCCCGGCGGCAGGTCGATGATCTCGTTCGCGGGGACGCGGCTGTCGGCGCAGCCGATCCAGAGGACGGAGGGCTTCTGGCCGTGCGCGAGCCGCGAGAAGAAGCCGGGATCCTCGCGGCGCTTGCGATCGGCCCAGCGGAGGTTCGCTTCGAGGAGCGGCGAGAGGTCTGCCATGGGCGGGGGATCGTAGCCGGGCGGTCCCTAGACTCTCGGCCATGACCGACGCGGACGCGAGCGCCCTACCTGATCCCGCCCGGGGCGATTCGCCGCGCCCGGCCGCCGCGACGGCGCCGAGCGCGCCTCCGCGCTACTACGCCGCCGCGATGCAGCCGTCGCTCCCGGCCCTCAGGGACCGCGAGGGAGTCGCCGGGCGCGTGGACGAACTGGTGCGGATGGCCGAGGGCACGCTCGCCGGCTACGCGCCGTTCCACGACGTGCGGCTCTTCGTGTTCCCGGAGTTCGCGCACTGCGCGCCGCTCTACCCGACGGTTGAGGAGCTGCTGCGGCGCACGGCCGTGCGCCCGGAGGACTTCGCGGGTCCCTACGAGCGCTTCTGCCGCGCCAACGGCGCGTTCGTGCAGACCGGGAGCTTCATCGAGCACGACCCGAAGTACCCCGGCACGGCGTTCAACACGACGCTCCTGGTGGGGCCGGGCGGCATCCTCGCCAAGTACCGCAAGGTGAACACCTGGATCCCGTGGGAGGTGCACGCGAGCCCGCACGACGTGCCGGGATACGAGGAGGAGCTCTTCCCCGTGGCCGACACCGAGATCGGGCGCATCGGCTGCGCCATCTGCTACGACTGGCTGTTCCCCGAGGCCATCCGGCAGCTCGCCGCGAACGGCGCCGAGGTGCTCGCGCGCGTCAGCGCCTACATGGACCCGTGGGGCGCGCAGCCGCCGATGGACTGGTGGACGCTCTTCAACCGCGCGCGCGCCGTGGAGAACATGGCGTACGTGGTGGCCTCGAACCAGGCGGCCGCGCTGCAGGACTACCCGCCGTTCAGCTGGCCGGGCGGGAGCATGGTGGTCGACTTCGACGGCCGCATCCTGGCGCAGGCCGAGCCCGGGCCGTTCACGAAGGTGGTCGTCGCGCCGATCGACATCGCCGCGCTGCGTGCCGAGCGCGCGCGCCGCCGCGGGCACGACATGATGGGCCACCTGCGCACCGAGGCGTACGGCTACCTGCGCGCGCCGCGCCTCGCGCCCCACGGCGGGGGCACGGTGAGCGTCGAATCGAACGAGGCGCGCATCGCGCGGGGGAAGGGCAGGTGAGGCAGGGCCGTTGGGCCACGGCGGCACGTGCTGCGCTCGTCGCGTGCGTGGCGGCGGGCGCGGCGCATCGGGCGTCGGCATCGCCGGACGGGCCGTCGGCCCAGTCGACGCGGCCGACCGGCATCCTGGCGTTCGAGCCTGCGTCCGTCGACCTCGGCGATGCCGAGCAGGGCCGCGCGGCGATCGGGCGGGTGCGGGTGCGCAACGCCTCGTCCGCGCCGGTGCGGGTCGTGCGCGTGACCTCGACCTGCGCATGCCTGACGGCGACCGCGCCCGCCGGCGAGATCGCCGCGGGCGGGACCGTGGAGGTCGAGGTCGCCCTCACGCCGGGCACGAAGCCGGGGAGCGCCGTCTCCAAGTCCCTGACGTTCGAGGTGGACGGTCAGCCGCCGTCGACGCTCGCGGTACGCGCCATGGTGACGCCCCGCCGGATGCTGCCCTCGTGGGCGCTTCCGGCGGCGGGAGCGTTGCTCGGGATGGGCGCGGCGCTCCTGGTGGCGCGCCGTCGCCTCAGCCCACGGCCTTCCAGTTGACGATCTCCCAGAACGCCTTCAGGTAGTCGGCGCGGCGGTTCTGGTAGTTCAGGTAGTAGGCGTGCTCCCACACGTCGACGCCGAGGAGCGGCGTGCCGAGCGCGTCGACCAGGCCCTCCATCAGCGGGTTGTCCTGGTTGGGCGTGCTGGTGATCGCGAGCGAGCCGTCGGCCTTGCGGACGAGCCACGCCCAGCCGCTGCCGAAGCGCTTCATGCCGGCGTCGGCGAACTGCGCCTTGAAGGCGTCCATGCCGCCGAAGGCCTTGTCGATGCCGGCGGCGAGCTCGGCGCTCGGCGCGCCGCCCTGGCCCTTGGGCGCCATCCACTTCCAGAACATCGAGTGGTTCCAGTGGCCGCCGCCGTTGTTGCGGATCGCGGCCCTGACCGCGTCGGGGGCGTCCTTCGCCCTGCGGCAGACCTCCTCGATCGACATGCCGGCGAAGGCGGTGCCCTCGCACGCCTTGTTCAGGTTGTCGACGTAGGCCTGGTGGTGCTTGGTGCGGTGGATGTTCATCGTCTTCTGGTCGATGAACGGCTCGAGGGCGTTCTCGGCGTAGGGCAGCTCGGGCAGCGTGAAGGGCATCTTCTTCTCCTGTGATGCGGTGGGCTCGTTGCGGAAGGACGGACCGGCGCCGGCAAGCGCGGCGGCCGCTGCGGCACCCGCGGAGGCGACGAGGAACTCCCGTCGGCCCGGGCTGCGTGGCGGTGCGGTGCGATCGTCGGCCATGGCCATGGGACGGGAAGGATAGCCCCGCCGCTACCCTCCGCGCGTGGCGCAGGAATCCGTGCGAAGACAGTGGCGCGTGTGCGTGCTCCTCACGGAGCGCCTGTGCGCCCTCGGCTGGCGCGAGACGCTCGCCGCCGCGGTCGCGGGCGGCGCCGACTGCATCCAGGTGCGCGAGAAGGAGCTGCCGACGCGGGAGCTGGCGGCGCGCGTGCGGTCGGTGATCGAGGTCGCGCGCCCGGCGGGCGTGGCGGTCGTCGTGAACGACCGCGCGGACGTGGCGCTCGCCTGCGGCGCCGACGGCGTGCACGTCGGGCAGGAGGACCTCTCCCTGCGCGACGTGCGGCGAGTGGCGGGGGACCGGCTCGCGGTCGGGGTGAGCACGCACTCGCTGGAGGAGGCGCGGGCGGCGGTCGAGGCCGGCGCGGACGTCTGCGGCGTCGGCGCGATGTTCGCGACCGCGCTCAAGCCGGGGATCGCGCCGGGCGGCGTCGCCTACCTGCGCGAGTACCTGGCGGCGTTCGGACGGGTGCCGCACCTGGCGATCGGCGGGATCACGCCCGCCAACGTCGGCGAGCTCGTCGCGGCCGGCTGCCGGGGCGTGGCCGTGAGCGCGGTGGCATGCGGCGCGCGCGACCCGGCGGCCGTGGTGCGCGCCCTGCGCGACGCGGTGGACCGCGGGGGCGCGGCGTGAGCGCGGGCGTCACGGACCTGCGGTTCACGCTCCTCGGCACGGGCACGAGTTCCGGAATCCCCGTGATCGCCTGCGACTGCGCCACCTGCACCAGCGACGACCCGCGCGACCGCCGCACGCGCGTCGGCGCGATGCTCGAGTTCACCGACCCGGACGGCCGGCCGCGGACGGTGCTCGTCGACTGCCCGCCCGACCACCGCGAGCACGCGCTCCGCCACCGCATCCGCCGCGTCGACGCGATCCTCTTCACCCACGCGCACGTCGACCACGTGTTCGGGCTCGACGACGCGCGGCTCTACAACGTGAGCATGCGCGCGCCGGTGCACCTCTACGCGGAGCGGCCGGTGCTCGACGACCTCTCGCGCATCTACGAGCACGTCTTCCGCCCGCACCGCAACGTGAACCGGAGCTTCGTGGCGGAGGTGGTCGCGCACGCGGTGGAGCCGGGAGTGCCGGTGGCGCTCTTCGGCGTGGAGGCGACGCCGGTGCGGCTGCTGCACGGCGCGCTCGAGATCGTGGGCTGGCGGTTCGACTCGCCGGGCGCGCGGCCCGCGGCGGGCACGGGCGCCGCGCTGCCGCTCGCCTACTGCACGGACGTGAGCGCGATCCCGCCCGCGTCGTGGCGGCTCCTGCAGGGGCTCGACGCGATCGTCCTGGACATGCTGCGCGAGCGCGCGCACCCGACGCACTTCACGCTCTCCGAGGCGCTCGACGCGGCCGCGCGCATCGGCGCGCGCCGGACGGTGTTCACGCACATGACGCACGACGTCCGGCACGCGGAGCTCTCGGCGCGGCTCCCGGCGGGGGTGGAGCTCGGGTACGACGGGCTCCGTCTGTAACCGCCGCGGACCTTGGCGGGCGGACCGCGCTATCATCTGACCCCCTATGGCACAGCTCCGCGAGATCAAGAAGCGCATGGTCGCCGTCAAGACCATCCAGCGCATCACCAAGACCATGCAGATGATGGCGACCGCCAAGTTCACGGCGTCGCTCGCCCGTGCCAAGAACAGCCGCGCCTACACCGACACCATCCGCGGCCTGGTCGCCAAGGTCTCCGCGCAGGCAGGCGACGCGTCGCATCCGCTGCTCGAGACCCCGGGCAAGGCGAGCGGCAAGGAGCTCGTCCTGGTCATCTCGAGCGACCGCGGCCTGTGCGGCGCCTACAACTCGACGGTCCTCCGTACCGCCGCCAGGCAGCTCGCGGAGATCCGCGGCGCTGGCAGCCAGGTGGTGCTCGACGTCAGCGGCCGCAAGGCGCTCGCGTACTTCAAGTACCAGAAGGCGGAGGTCTCCGCGCGGCACGCCGTCGGCGACCGTCCGCAGTACGAGGCGGTCGAGAGGATCGCGCAGGGCTACATCGACCGCTTCGTCGCGGGCGAGTTCAGCTCTGTGAAGGTGGTCTACATGCGCTTCCTCTCCACGGCGCGCCAGCGCCCGGAGGTGATGCAGCTCCTGCCGCTCACGCTGCCGAAGGCCGCGGAGGGCACGGAGGCGAAGGGCGCGAACGCGAACTTCGAGTTCAGCCCCTCCGCGGGCGAGCTGCTTGGGGAGCTCCTGCCGCGTTCGGTGAAGGTGTCGCTCTACCAGGCGTTCCTGGACGCGGTGGTCAGCGAGAACGTGATGCGCATGGTGGCCATGAAGGCCGCCACGGACAACGCCGGCGGCCTCGGCCGCACGCTGAAGCGCAGCTACAACCGCGCGCGCCAGGCACGCATCACCACCGAGCTCACCGAGATCGTCGCGGGCGTCGAAGCCCTCAAGTGATCAGCGGACGCCCTGCTCGGGCACCTCGACGCCGTCGGACCTCGGCTTGTCCGCGGGCCTCGGCTCGCCGCCCTCCGGCAGCGATCCGGTGACCAGCGCGTAGCCGTCCTTCTGCCACGCGCGGATGCCGCCCTCCATCACGAAGACGGCGTCCTTCTTCACGCCGGTCTCGAGCAGCTTCTTTGCGGCCGCCTTGGCGAGCGGGTCCTGGAACGCGTCGCCGTACACGACGAAGAGGTTGTGCCCGGCCAGCCGGGACGCGGCGTCCTGCTCGATCACGGCGAGCGGCAGGTTGATCGCGCCCTTGATGTGCCCCTTCGCGTACTCCTCGGGCGTGCGCGGGTCGACCATGCATCCGGCCGCGGCCTTCTCGAAGAGCGAGCCGCGCGCGTGCAGCTTCTCGGTGGCCTCGTCCGGACCGAGGAACACCAGGTCCCGGTCGCTGGTCTTGATGTCGCAGCCGAGGGCGGCGGCAAGCACCGCGGCGAGCGGCAGGGCGGCATTCCGGGAGACGGGACGAAGGGAGCGGGGAGGCATCCGCGAAGTGTCCGTGGATCCGGCCGGATGCGCAAGCCGGGCGCCCCGCGCGCGTTCGGCATGGGATACTCCTCCCATGCGCAGCGCAGCCGCGATCCTCGCCCTCGCCGTCGGCACCGCCGGTGCCCCGGCACGTGCCGAGGGGATCGCGCGGCATTCGTTCTCGTGGCTACGCACGGCCGGCGGCGCTCCGGTGCTCGCCGTGACCGTGGAGCCGGAGCCCGGCTGGCACGTCTACTGGGAGAACCCCGGCGACAGCGGCGATGCGCCCCGCTTCGAGCTGACGCTGCCGCCGGGCTGGCAGGCGGCCGAGCCCGTGTACCAGCGGCCCGAGGTCGGACTGGTCGACGGCGCGCCCTTCTACGGCCACCACGGACGCGCGACCTACCTGGTGCCGGTGGCGGCCCTTCCTCCCGCCCCGGGCGCGCCGCCCATGTGCGGCAACGGCCGTTGGAGGGCGACCGTCCGGGTCATGGCCTGCAAGGAGCGCTGCACGGTGACGACGCTGACCGGAGGCGGCGACTGGCCGGTGCTCACCCAAGGCGAACCGGTCGAGCTCGACGGCGGGACCGTCGACGGCGCGTCGCTCCCCATGTCCGCGGACAAGGCGGGCGTCACCGCACGGATCGACGGGACGGCCGTCGTGGTCGAGGGCCCGGCGCGCGGCGCGGCGTCGGTCCGGTTCATCCCGGCGGTGGTGCCCGGGATGGAGGTCGAGCTGCCGCCCGACGCCCCGTCCGTCACGGGCACCGTGGCGGACGGCCGCTTCCGCCTGGAACTGCGCCTGGCGTCCCCGGGCGTCGGGCAGGGGAATCCCGTCTTCGCGGGACTGGTCCTCCTGGGCAATGGTCGGGGCGATCCGTGCGTTCGGCTGGCCGTGCCGCCATCCGCCGCTTCGGGCGCATCGGGCGCGGCCCCGCCGTCGAACTAGTTCCCTGAATCACCGCGCGCCTGGCGCCGTCACCAGGCACCGAAGGGTCCCCCGGTCCGGGGATCGAGAACTGGAGAGAACCGTGAACCCCCTGAAGCTCATCGCAAGCTGCGGCATCGCCGCCGCGCTCGTCACCGGCGTCGCGTTCGCCGCCGACAAGGACAAGTCCGACAAGAAGGCCGCCGCCGACGCGCACGCCCACGCCAAGGTCGGCGAGGCCGCCCCCGCATTCACCCTGAAGGACACCTCCGGCAAGGACGTCAGCCTGTCGGACTTCGCCGGCAAGGTCGTCGTGCTGGAGTGGATGAACCCCGGCTGCCCGGTCTGCCGCGAGAAGGTCGAGGGCGGCGCCGTCGCCAAGATGATGGCGGACGCCAAGGCCATCAACCCCGACGTGGTGTTCCTCTTCGTCAACTCGACGGCCGCCACCGCCGACAAGCCGCAGGAGAGCGCCGACTACCTGAAGTCCAACAAGGTCGATGCGACCGCGCTCATCGACGGCGACGGCAAGGTCGGCCACTCCTACGGCGCCAGGACCACGCCGCACTGCTTCGTGATCGGCGCGGACGGCAAGCTCGCCTACGACGGCGCGATCGACGACAAGGGCTCGGTCAACTACGTGGTGGGCGCCGTCAAGGCGCTGAAGGACGGCAAGACGCCGTCGCCCGCCACCACCAAGCCCTACGGCTGCAGCGTGAAGTACCGCAAGGGCTGATCGCGGCGACGAACGGAAAGCAGCAGGGGCCGGATCCTCGCGGGTCCGGCCCCTTTCGCTCGGCGTTCGCGGTGCGGCGCGGCGCGACGCGTCCCGCGCGCGGCGCGTCCCGCGTCAGCCCACGTTCACCGGCATCACCACGTAGGTGAACTCCTGGCCCACCTTGATGACGCCCGGCTTCTGCGGGCTGCGCATCTCGATCATCACCTGCTGGCCGTCGACCACCTTGAGCGCGTCGACGATGAAGGCCGGCTGGAAGCCGATCTCGATCGAGTCGCCCTGGTAGCCGGACATGGGAACGCGGATCTCGGCCTCGCCCATCTCCGGCGCGCGGCTCGAGACGACCAGCGTGTCGCCCTTGAACGCGAAGCGCACGCCCTTCGACTCCTCGTTGGTGAGGAGCGCGGCGCGCCGGATCGCGGCGGCGAGGTCCGCGGCGTCGAAGGTGACGCGCTTGTCCTGGTCCTTGGGGATCACGTCCTCGAAGGGCGGGAACGTTCCCTCCACCAGGCTGGTGACCAGCGTGCCGACGCCGTCGACCTGGAACACGGCCTGGCCGTCGGCCTTGCCGATCACGACCTTGGAGTCCGGCTCGGCGAGCATCTTGGTGAGGATGTTCAGGCTCTTCGAGGGGACGATGAGCGTCATGTCCCCGTCGCCGGTGCAGCTGCCCGCGGCAACGGCGAGGCGCTTGCCGTCGGTGCCCACCAGGCGGATGCGCTTGCCCTTGCGCTCCATGAGGACGCCGTTGATCGCGAAGCGCGCGTTCTCGACGGCCGTGGCGAAGATCGTGCGGCCGATCAGGCGGCGGAGCGTCTCGGCGGTGGCCTCGAACGCGCCGACGGCCTGGCTGTCCCGCGCCGCCGGGTAGTCCTTGGGGTCGTAGCCGAAGATCTTGAACGTGCTGCCCTCGCTCCTGACGGTGGCGACGTTCTTGTCCATCTCCAGGGTGACGGTCGAGTCCTCGCAGGTGCGGACGATCTGGCCCAGCTTGTCGGCCGGGATCAGGGCCTCGCCGGCGGAGGCGACCTCGACGCTCGGCACGGTGAGGGCGAGCGAGATCTGCCCGTCGGTGGCGCGCAGGACCAGCTCGCCGTCCTTGGCCGTCAGCTTCAGGCAGGTGAGGACGGGGGTGGTGGTGCGCGTGGGCACCACGGCGGAGGCCAGCGTGAGGGCCTCGACGAGGGCGGCGCGGTCGCAGTTCACCTTGAGGTGGGATGGCATCGATGGGTCTCCCGTCTTGACGTGGCGTCCCGGAATTGGGAAATGCAGTGTATCGGGGGCAGGGGGGAGGGTTCCCTGCGTACCCTTTCCGCATGCTCCAGCGGGTCCTGGCCTCACTGCGCGCCAACTACGGGGTGACGGTGTTCTTCCTGTACCTGTGCGCGTTCGCGGTGGCCTTCGTGGGGACCTTCACGCTGCCGCTGCTGGCGATCGGGATGGTGCTCGTCTCCATCTTCCTGCTGGTGCCAGCGGTCCTGGTGGGCGACGTGATCGGCGCGCTCTCGCGGGCCGCGAACCGGCCCTACCTGCGCCGCGGCGTGTGCCCGCGCTGCCGCGAGCAGCAGGGCCCCGGATGGGAGCCGCCCTCGTTCCGATGCGCGTTCTGCGCCGCGGCGTGGACCGCGGACGGCGACCCGGACCCGGACGCGGCGCTGCCGCCGCAGGAGCCGGGCACGGGCGCGCCGCACGCGGCCCGTCCTTAGGATGCCGCCCGTGAAGACGGTCCTCTTCGTGTGCACGGGCAACACCTGCCGGTCGCCGATGGCGGAGGCGGTCGCGCGGGATCTGCTCGAGTCGGGGCAGGTGCCGGGGCACGGGCGCGAGGTGTTCGTCGCGTCGGCGGGGCTCGGCGCGTGGGACGGGAGCCCCTTCAGCGAGGAGACGCTCGCCGCGCTGCGCAAGCGGGGCATTTCCCTCGACGGCCACTCCAAGCGCCTGACGCCGGAGATGGTGCGCAAGGCGGCGCTCGTCCTCGGCATGACGCGGTCGCACGTGGTGGCCGCGCGCGCGCTCGTGGGCGGCGAGGAGCACCAGCGCAAGGTGCACCTGCTCGACCCGGCCGGCGACCTCGACGACCCGATCGGCATGGGCCAGGACGCCTACGAGACCCTCGCGGAGCGCTTGGAGCGCGTTCTTCCCGGACGCCTGAGGGAACTGCTCTGAGGGCGGGGGGCGGGGCGGCGCGCGCGGACGCCGAGCGGAGCGCAACCTGCGACGGCTCAGGCGGTTTCGTGTAGATTTCCGCGCCCCATGCGCGTCGCCGTCGGCTCCGATCACCGCGGTTTCCAGACCGTCTCTGCCCTGGTCCAGCACCTGAAGGCAGACGGTCATGACGTGGAGATGATGGGCGACTGCGCGGGCACCACGTGCGACTACCCGGACGTGGCGTACCTGGTCTCGCGCGCGGTGGCCGAGGGCCAGGCGGAGCGCGGGATCCTGATGTGCGGCACCGGCATCGGGATGTGCATCGCGGCGAACAAGGTGAAGGGCGTGCTCGCGGCGCTCGCGCAGGACGAGCTGAGTGCGCAGCTGAGCCGCACGCACAACAACGCGAACGTGCTGTGCCTGAGCGCGGACCTGACGGGGACGACGCTCGCGAAGCGGATCGTCGATACGTTCATGAAGACCGGGTTCGAGGGCGGCCGCCACGAGCGCCGGATCGGCAAGATCCGCGACATCGAGGCGGGGCGCGCGCCGAAGGTCACCCCGGGCTGAGCGTCGGCGCGGCCCGGGGCCCGGCACTTCGGCCAGGCCCCGGGCACGCTCCGGATGGGTGTTCAGCCCCAGCGGCTCAGGAGGATCCCGAGATCCGCGCCGGACACCGTGCCGTCACGGTCGATGTCCGACCGGCCCGAGGTCGTCCCGAAGTCGGAGATCAGCAGGCCGAGGTCGACGCCGTTGACCGCGCCGTCGCCGTTGATGTCCGACGGATTCGAGACGGTGGGCGAGTAGCGCACGATGCGGCCCTCGCCGCCCTCGGGATACGCAGCCGACGGGATCACGCCCGCCAGCCCGCCCTTGGCCCGGACGTAGTTGAAGAGCGCCTGCTGGTAGCTCACGCCGAGCGTGCGGAAGGGGAGCCCGCTGATCGGGTACTCGTCGCCTCCGCGGCAGAGGAAGTCGATGGTCGCGGCCGGGACGGTCAGCGACGGATCGAGCACCACGCCGTCCTCGACGAGCACGGTGCCGTCGTCGAGCACCACGTCAACCACCCGCGACCCGGGGTTTCGGTTGATGGTGTAGGTGAACGAGAAGCCCGCGATCTGCGCGAAGCGGCCGTTCCCGCTCGTCGGGAAGCCCGCGGGGGGCGAGTTCCTGCTGACCGCGTTCTCGAGGAGCGCCTTCAGGTTCGTGACCGGCAACGCGGGGATCACGGACACGAAGTTGGAGAACGGCAGGAACTGGAACGTGTTCAGCTCGGTGAAGTTGCCGGCCGGCAGGATCGAGTTGTTGCGGATGCCGCCCGCGTTCTGGAAGGCGATGATCGGCTGCGGCACGCCCTCGGCCGGCGCGAGGAGCCTCGCGTTCCAGAGCAGGCTGTCCGCACAGAGGTCGCCCTCGTTCGTCTCCACGGAACGGATCACCGACGTGCGTCCGTCGAGCGCCACCTGGCTGGTGGCGATCACGTTGGCCGCGAGCGATGCGACCGACGCCGCGACGGGGTCGGTCACCGTGGCCTTCACGAGCGCATCCTCGGCCACGCCGTCGGCCTGCGCCGTGCTGGCGACGCGGACCGGGCCGCTCGACGAGTCGATCGCCGTGACGTTGCCCTTCGCGTCGAAGTCGACGATCAGTCGGCCCACGTAACGGTAGTCGCCGCGGGTGGTGACGATGGGTAGCTGGCGGCCGTCCGCGTCCGTCTCGTACAGCGGGTAGGGACCGTAGCGGATGTCCGGGACGCCGTCGGCGGGGCTCGTGTCGATCGCGTCGTCCGGCACCAGGAGCTGCCCGGCGTTCCAGAGGAGCTCATCGCCGCCGCCTGCGACCAGGATGTCCGCGCCCCGCAGCTCCTGCGCGAGCGCGCGCTCGGCCGAGATGCCCTGCAGGTGCGTCATGACCACGATGTGCTGCACGCCCTGGGAGCGGAGCACGTCGATCTCTCCCTGGATCGCGCCGCGGACGTCGCTGCCGACGACGACGTCGCCGGGCGAGCTGATGAACGGGAGGTCCGGGGTGGTCGCGCCGACCAGCCCGATGGTGACGCCGTTGCGGACCACCGTGGTGCGCTTGGCGATCCGGTTGAGCTCGACGAGGTTCTGAAGCACCGGTTCCGGCGCGAAGCCGAGGTTCGACGAGAGGAAGGGCGTGCCGTCGGTGAATCCGGTGACGAAGTTCGCGAGGATCTCGGGCCCGAAGTCGAAGTCATGGTTGCCCAGGCAGACCGCGTCGTAGCCGATCGACTGCAGGGCGATCGAGTCGTAGTAACGGCTTCCCGCGGGGAGCGAGAGGCTCGCGTTCCACTCGGGGCCCGCGAGGAAGTTGTCGCCGCTCGAGACCATGATGCTCGCGGCGCCTGCGGCCGCCGCGGCCGCGCGCATCTGGTCGACCTTCGTCTTGAAGCGGGCGGCTCCGCCGTAGGCCTGCTGGCTGGAGGACGGATAGAGCAGCTTGCTCTCGGTGTCGTTGGTGTGCAGCAGGTGCAGGCGCAGGCCGGTGGTGCCTCCTGCTTCGGCGGCTGCCGCGATGGTCGCGGCGAACGCTGTTGCGATCGTGATCGTCTGGCGCATTGCTTCGGGTCTCCTTGGATGTGTTTGTCCGCCCTCCGCGGGCGTGTTCTGGATGATGGGGCCGGAAGCGTCCAGCCCTCGCAGCAAGAGAATGCGAGGAGCGGTAGTTCGAGGTGTTAACGTTCGGTGGTCGTTGCGAGAACATGCGTTGAGGCTTCGGTTCTCCGGCCACGACGGGCCTCACTCGCGTTGGGCCGCTCCGGCTCCGTGCCGAAACTGCACGAAACCCCAACCTGAATGACGGATCCCATCGGTGGATCCGCTACGCCCTCAAGCGTGCCCGGGTGCCCGCATCGCGGCATCGTGCCGACTTCGCGGGCATCCGAGCGCGCAAGCGACTCCAGGAGAACGACATGCAACGTGAATCACTCTTCGTACCGGCGCTCGTGGCCGCCATCGCCCCGTCCGCCGCCGCCGGGATCGTCGCCGGGGCGCCCAGGCTCGCCGTGGGCGACGCCATCGGCGGCTCGGCGGTAGTGCTCGCATCGCCGGCACAGGGAACCGGGACGGTCCTCGTGGAGGTGTCGGACGACCCGTCCTTCGCCTCGGTGTCGCAGTCGTTCTCGCTCGAGGTGTCCGACCCGCTGCTTCCCGGGAAGGCGTTCCTGACCGGACTCGCCGGCGGCGAGCGCTACTTCGTGCGCGCCACGAGCGGCAGCGACGTCCGCGTCGGCGAGTTCGTCTCCGGCGCCGGCGGCCTGCTCGCCCCGTCCGCGCTCAGCGGCGTGCGGTTCGGCGTCACGGGCGACTGGCGCGGCGACGTCGGCATCTACAACGCGATCCTGAACGCGGACGAGCGCGCGCTCGACTTCTTCGTCAAGCTCGGCGACACCGTCTATGCCGACGTCGCGAGCCCCGCGGTACCCGTCCCGCAGTGCCAGACCATCGAGGAGTTCCGCGCCAAGCACGTGGAGAACTACGCGCCGGCGCACGGGATCGACCCGTGGGGAGACCTGGCAGCCTCCACCGCGACGTTCTCGATGATCGACGACCACGAGGTCACCAACGACTTCGACGGCGGCGCGTTCGACCCGGTGAGCGGCTGGTACAACCAGGGCAGCCTCTACGTCAACGGCCTGCAGGCGTTCACCGAGCACAACGCGATCGCGCCCGCGACGTGGAACCTCCCGGGCGACGCCCGCATGGACGGCCGGCCGATGCTGTACCGCTCCTTCAAGTGGGGCCGCGACGCCGCCGTGTTCATGGTGGACGCCCGCTCGTTCCGCGACGCCAGCCTGCCGCCCGTGGCGAACCCGTTCGATCCCGCGGAGGTGACGGCGTTCATCACCGCGAGCTTCAACCCGACGCGCACCATGCTCGGCCAGCCGCAGCTCGCACGGCTGCTGCAGGACCTCGCCGCCGCGCAGGCCGCGGGCGTGACGTGGAAGTTCGTCATGACCTCGATGCCGATGCAGAACTTCGGCCCGCTCGCGGGCGAGGATCGCTGGGAGGGCTACGCCGCGGAGCGCGCCTACCTCCTGGGCCAGATCATGCAGGCCGGCATCCGCAACGTCGTCTTCGTCACCGCCGACTTCCACGGCACGATCGTGAACGACGTCACGGTGCCCAACCCGCTGAACCCCTCCCAGCAGCTCTTCTCGGGCATGTTCGAGATCATCACGGGCTCCGTGGCGTACTCGGCCCCGGCCGGTCCGACCTTCGCCGGCCTCGGGCTCTCGACGGGCGTCCTCACTGCGGAGCAGTACGGGTTCTATCAGTCGCTCCCGAACGCGGCCAAGGACGTGTTCATCCAGAACGTCCTCGACGGCGTGGTGACGC
The DNA here is from genome assembly GCA_044351405.1 of Phycisphaerales bacterium. Classification (GTDB taxonomy): domain Bacteria; phylum Planctomycetota; class Phycisphaerae; order Phycisphaerales; family SM1A02; genus UBA966. Next base: position 6,341 of record JBILFU010000002.1, on the reverse strand, counting down.
AGTACGGCTACTCGCCGACCGGCATCCAGGATCCGTCCATCCAGGAGTCGTTCACGGCGGGCGGACCCGTGGCCGTGCACCACTACGGCTGGACCGAGTTCGAGGTCGATGCGGAGTCGAAGGCGCTGACCCTGACCACGTGGGGCGTCGACTGGTACACGCCCGCCGAGGCGGCCGCGGACCCGCAGACGATCATCGCCCGTCCGATCACCGTCCGGCAGCGCTTCACGGTGGTGCCCCAGGCGGATGCGTGCCGCGGCGACCTCACCGGCGACCGCCGGGTGGACGGCGCGGACCTCGCCCAGGTGCTCGGTGCCTGGGGGCAGACGGCCTGGACGCCCGCCGACCTCACAGGCGACGGAGCGGTCGACGGGACCGACCTCGGCAGCGTGCTCGCCGCCTGGGGTTCGTGCCCCGGCTGACGCGGGGCCCGCGAATTCACGATTCCTTATCCAAAGCCCGAGGGCCGCGATCGCGGTCCTCGGGCATATTTCCCCCATGCTCCTGCCCCACGACGGAATCCACGACCACGCCGAGCCCCGCCGCATGCCCGAGTTCGCGATCGTCGCGCAGAACCCGGACTACGTCCGGCGCAATGCCGCGGAGTTCGTCTTCGGATCGCAGGCGTTCACCCTCATCGGGCTGCCGGACACGCAGAACTACTCGAGCGGCTTCCCGCAGATCTACGAGGCGCAGACGGCTTGGGTCGTCGACCAGCGCGCCGCGCTCGACATCCGCTACGTGTCGCACTACGGCGACATCGTCAACAACGCGGACCAGCCGCAGCAGTGGGTCAACGCCGACGGCGCCATGCGGCTCCTCGACGATGCAGGCATGATCTACGGCGTCTGCCCCGGCAACCACGACATCACTTCGTCGGGCGGGTCCGGGCAGCCGGTGATCCGCGACTCCTACCTCTCGTACTTCGGCCCGACCGCGGCGCGCTTCCAGGGGAAGCCCTGGTACGGCGGCGCATCGCCTTCGGGCATGTCGAGCTACACGCTCTTCAGCGGGGGCGGCATCGACTTCCTGCAGATCCACCTTGACTGCGACACGCCGGTCCGCGAGCTGGCGTGGGCGCAGGCGGTGATCGACGCCAACCGCGACCGACCGGTGATGCTCACGACGCACCGTTACCTGCAGGACGCCGAGGACTACACGAGCGGCGTGCCGATCGTGCCCTCGGGGCGCTACCCGGACATCTGGTACTCGGTCGAGGGGCTCTACAACCCGGACGGCATCCGCTCGGAGGAGTTCTTCCTGTGGTTCGTGCGCCGCAATCCGGGCGTCTTCATGGTCACCTGCGGCCACTTTCACGAGGAGTTCCGGCAGGTGAGCCAGAACGTCGCGGGCCTGCCGGTCCACGAGGTGCTCGCCGACTACCAGGACGACCCCAACGGCGGCGACGGCTGGATGCGCATCATGAAGTTCGACACGCTGGCGAACGTGATCGACGTGGACACCTACTCGCCGACGCTCGCCGCGGTGCGGACGGCCGCGGAGAGCGACTTCACGCTGTCGGTCGAGTTCGACCGGTACCGGCTCGCGCCGGGCACGTCGTTCAAGGCGTTCCAGCAGGGAATCGGCGGCTACGCGGGCACGCAGGACACCTGGGTCAGCCAGGAGAACCCGAACTCGAGCTACGGCAACAACGACGTCCGCGTCTCGGACGACGACACCGCGAACTCCTTCTTCGCGGACTACCGCGGGCAGGCGCTGCTGCGGTTCGACGGCGTGGTAGGCGGCGCCGGGATCCCCGCCGGATCGGAGATCCTCTCCGCGACGCTCGTGGTCGACATCACGGACGACATCGATACGCCGCTCTACAACCCGGTGTTCTACGTGCACCAGGTGGTGCGGCCGTGGGACGAGGCTTCCACGTGGAACTCGCTCTCGGGCGGGCTGACCGTGGGGGCGGACCTCGCCCCCGCCTTCGCGCAGTTCTCCGGGGACAACAACCCGGATCAGGACACCATGCGCCGGATCGACGTCACCTCGCTCGTGAATGCCTGGATGCAGGGAGCCCCGAACTGGGGCGTGGCGATCATGCCGCAGATCATCAGCGGCAACGACGACGGGATCGAGATCGTCGCCAGCGAGAACGGCAACGCCATGCTCCGGCCCCGGCTCGAGGTGACCTTCCGAGCGCCGGTCCCGCCGAACCCGTACGACCTCGACGGCAACGGGCAGGTGGACGGCGCGGATCTCGGCCGCCTGCTCGCCGAGTGGGGATCACCGAGCCCGATCGCCGACCTCGACAACGACGGCACCGTGAACGGCGCGGACCTCGGGATCATGCTCGCGAATTGGGCGTGAGAGAAAGTCACCGCGACTCGCCGTCGACCCAGTCCGCGAGCAGGCGCACGCCCCAGCCGGTCGGGCCGGCCACGCAGAGGTCGGTCGCGCCGTCGACGTTGCCGACCCCCGCGATGTCGATGTGCGCCCACGGCGTCTTCTCGTCCACGAAGTAGCTGAGGAACGCCGCACCCTGGATCGGGTGCGCGCTCCGCGCCGGGTTCGAGTTGATCAGGTCCGCGTGCTGCCCGCGCATGAAGTCGCGGTGCTCCTTCCAGAGGGGCAGCCGCCAAAGCCTCTCGCCGCTCTCGCACGCCGCCGCGTCGATCGCCTTGGTCAGCGCCTCGTCGTTGCAGAACCAGCCCGCGCAGAAGTGCCCGAGCGCCACGACCACGCCGCCCGTGAGGGTGGCCATGTCCACGATCGCCGTCGCGCCGAGCTCCCGCTCCGCGTAGGTGAGCGCGTCCGCGAGCACCAGGCGGCCCTCGGCGTCGGTGTTCGTGATCTCGACCGTGACGCCGTTGTACATGGTGATGATGTCGTCCGGCCGCATGCTGTCGCCGGACACCATGTTCTCGGCGGCCGCGAGCAGCGCGTGCACCTCGATGGGCAGGCCGAGCTCCGCGATCGCCTGCATGGCGCCGAGCACCGCGCAGCCGCCCATCTTGTCGTACTTCATGCCCTTCATGCCGTTGTTCACCTTGAGGCTGTAGCCGCCGGTGTCGTAGGTGAGGGTCTTCCCGACGAGCACGAGCTTCTTGCCGCGCGCCGTGCGCGAGCGGCGCCTGGGTACGTAGGCCAGGTGGATCAGGCAGCTCTTGGAGTCGCTGCCGTGCCCCACCGTCACCAGCCCGCCCATCCCCATGCGCTTGGCGCGTGCGTGGTCGATCACGGTGCAGCGGAGCCCGGACTCGCGCGCCACCTTGCGCGCCCGCGCCGCGACCCACGCCGGGTTGCACACGTTGGGCGGCGTCGCGCCGACCTCCCGCGCGAGGTTCACCGCGCGGCCGAGCACCAGCCCGCGCCGCATGCCGTCGCGGAAGTCCGCGTCCTTCGCGTCCACCGCGAGCGCGCCGCCCCGCGGCTGCCTCTTCGTCGCGGCGCCGTCGAAGCCGTCGACGCGCCAGTTCGCGATCGCGAGCCCCTCGCCGAACGCGCGGCCGAGCGCCTCGACCTCCGCGCGCCTGCGCGGGAAGCCGGCGGAGAGGTCGACCAGGATCGCCCTGTCCTTGCGGCGGTCGAGCGCCTTCACGAGCTTGGCGGCCGCGGTGCGCACCGTGGCGGGCGTCACCGCGTCGGGTGCGCCGAGCCCCAGCAGCACGTGCTTCGCGCCCGCGGCGAGCACCTCGCCGTTCTCGCCCGCGAATCCGGGCGTCTCGAGCGCCGCGGCCACGGCGTCCGACCTCGCGTGCGCGGCGGGGACGGTGCGGCCGTCCGAGGTCACCCCGACCACGGTCACGGTGCTGCGGGCGGGGGCGGAGGTCAGGGTGATCTTGCTGAACATGGGCTCGGCAGTCTAGGTTGCGCTCCCCGCATGCGCCGCGCGTTCACGCTGGTCGAGGTCCTCGTCGTCATCGCGATCGTCGCGCTGCTCGTCGGCCTGTTGCTGCCCGCGCTCGGGAATGTTCGTCGCGCGGCGTGGGCCACCCGGAGCATGTCCAACCTGCGCCAGTGGGGCACGGCGATGCATGCGTGGGGCAACCTCCACCAGGAACGCATCCCGTGGGAAGGCGCGAAGAACACGCCGAACATGGCGATGAGCCTGGCCAACCCGAACTTCTGGCCCAACGCCGCGGCGTCCGTGATGGGCATGCAGACCTATGCCTCGATGGTGGAGCAATCCTTCCGGGAGCAGCGGACCATCCCCGTCTGGGACGACCGCGACTCCGTCTGGAGCGATCCTGCCGCGGAGACCGACCGCCTCTCGCCCTGGTCGTTCGGCGAAGCAGGCCCCGAGGGCGTGACACGGCAGTTCTGGTTCACCTACGCCATGAACATCAGGCTCAACAACACGTGGCTGATGAACGCGAACTTCCCGGAGTTCACGTCGGACCGGCTGGTCGCGTGGGCGAACATCGCGCACCCGGACCGTACCGTGCTCATGCTGGAGCTGCGGTCGAGGGCCGACGAGCTCCCGCCGGACGACCCGCACCACACGCGCAACCTCGACCGCGCGCAGTGCAGCTGGAAGCGCTTCGCCGCGCGCCACGCGGGCGGCGGGCACATCCTCTTCGTCGACGGGCACGTCGCGTGGGCCCTCAACCGCGAGGTGACCACGAACGCCCAGGGCAGCCGCGACCCGAACACCCCCGGCGGCGACTGGAACACTTCGAAGTTCATCTTCGACCCGACGGGGCCGGCGAGGAACTGAGCCGTTCCCCTTCCTGCCGCAGGCATCACCGCCCGACCCAATTGATCGATCCCGGTCAACCGCCGGGCCGTTCAATGCCTGCATGAGCAATCTTGGCCCCATCGGGTGCGGCAACGGCCGCGCATCCCGGTCCGCACTCGGCATCCACAATGGCATGAACCTCCGTGAGGCCCGGGCCATCGCTCGGCGCCTGGGCGCCTCGGTCGAGGAACCCAGGCGCACCGGCGAGATCCGTCTGCGCCACCCGCTGATGCCGAAGCCGGTGCTGGCCAACGGCCGGCGCAAGGATGCCCCGCGTGCCATGACCGGGTGGCTTCGGCAGCTCGAGCAGCTGCTGGCCGCCGGCCCGCCCGCTCCCGCTTCCCGGGCGGCGTGAGATCGCGCGCCTGCCGAGCCGGCTCGACGAGGCGACCGACCCATCCCCCGCAGTCTCCCCGATCACTCCTCCTCGTCCTCGCGCTCCTCGGGCCGCGGGATCGTCACCGGACGCGCCGACTCTGCGTCCGACGCAAGGTCGGCCGGCACGCGCAGGCGCCGGACCGCCTCGTCCCGGTCGCAGGCCCAGCGTGCGCATGCGTTCGCGATCGACGACCGCAGCGACCCCAGCGGGATCAGCCGCCAGCAGGCACCCGCCAGCTCGACGGCGAGCGGCTCGTCGACGTGCGTGAACCCGCGCCGTCGCGCCTGGCCAACGACCAGCGCCACCGCCGCCGCGAAGGGATCGCCGGTCGCCGCGACGAGCATTCCGCCGAACTCTGCGGCCGCGGCGTCGGAGCACGTGATCCCGTGGCCGCGAAGCGCCCGGGCCATGGCGCCGGCCGATCCTGCGGCGCTGCGGCGCAGGCTGAAGACGAACGCCCGCTGCGCGATGACCGCCGGCATGCACCGCTCCTCGTTGGTGGTGAGGATGAACACGCTCCCCTCGGCGATGCGCTCGCGCACGTTGTTCGCGACGCGGTACACGTGCGGCAGGGAAGGATCCAGGAAGTGCGTCCCGCGTCCCTCCTCCGGTACCGCGATCGAGCGATGGACCATCGCGCGGATCAGGACGCTGCCGACGTTGGGGCGGAACTCGTCGATGTTGTGGACGACGAAGGCGTCGCCGTCCCGGAGCCGGCGGAGCGCGTCGCGTGCCGCGTCCGGGCTGGTGAGGTCCGGCGGCTCGGCCTCCAGCACGTTGCCGCCGAACTCGCGGGCCACCGCGCGGGCAAGCGTGCGCTTGCCGGAACCGACAGGGCCCACGAGCATCAAGTCCCGGAACGGCGCGGCGCCGGCGAGCATCTGCTCGACGACCGGCTCCAGCAGGTCGATCGCCTGGTCCCCGTCGACGCGGAAGTGCTTCATCGTCCGCGGCGCGAAGCAGAAGTCGGCCGCTGAGGTGCGGGTGCGGGTAGTGCCTCGGACGTGCGCGGATGGGTCTTCCATGGCTCCGAAATGATGTGCCGGTGCCATTGATCGATCCCGGTCAATGTGGCGCCTGTCAGATTCCGGCATGTCGAACACCACCCACTTCTCGTTCCCGAACGTTCGCCACATCGATGACCGCTCGCTCCTCCTGCACAACGGGGTGCTGATGCACGTCCGGCCGCGCACGCGTGGCCAGCCCACCGTGATTCGCGGCGGCCGCTTCATCGCCGCGGCGAGCTCCGGGGACGGCATCGCCACCGTCAATGCG
>JBILFU010000066.1:0-8654 GCA_044351405.1 Phycisphaerales bacterium | reverse complement strand
GGCGTCGAGCGGGAAGGCGTCCGCCGTGTCCGGCACGCCGTCGTTGTCGTCGTCGGGGTCGGTGTTGTCGTCGTCGCCGTCGCCGTCCGTGTCCGGGTCGCACTCGTCCATCAGGCCGTCGCCGTCGGTGTCGGTGCTGGTGCCCGAGCCGATGTCGCACGCGTCGGGGATGCCGTTGTCGTTGCAGTCGGAGAACTCGATCGCGACCGCGTGGTATCCGCCGAGCGCGATCGCCGAGGCAGGACCGAGCTTCGTGGGCACGTTCGTCTGGCCGTCGCCGCTGTTGCCCCAGACGCGGACGGTGCCGTCGACCTGCAGCGCGGCGGACCCGTAGTAGCTCGCCGCGATTGCACCGACGGGGCCGAGGTCGGCCGGGACACTGGACTGCCCGTAGCCGTCGTCGCCCCAGCCGCGCACGGTGCCGTCCGTCCTCAGGGCGAGCGAGTGGTAGGCGCCCGCGGCAACCGCGATCACGGTGCCGAGGTCGGAGGGGGGCGTGCACTGGCCGTCGGAATCTTCCCCCCAGCCCCGGAACGCGCCGACTGCCTCCACGGCAACCGTGTGGTAGTCGCCCGCAGCGATCGCGATGCACGGCCCGAGGTCGGGGGGGAGCGCGCACTGGCCATCCGAGTTGTCGCCCCAGGCATGCACGCCGCCGTCGATCGCCAGCGCGACCGAGTGGTAGCGGCCCGCGGCAACGGCGCGGGAGAGCCCGACCTGCGAAGGAACGCTCGCCTGCCCGTAGCCGTCGTTGCCCCAGCCGCGCACGGTGCCGTCCGCGCGAATCGCGAGCGAGTGGTAGCGCCCGCCGGCCACCGCGATCACGGTGCCGAGGTCGCCGGGCACGTCGCACTGGCCGTCGTAGTTCTCGCCCCACGCCCGAACGGTGCCGTCGGCGAGGATCGCCAGCGTGTGGCGGCGGCCGGCGGCGACCGCCTTCGCGGTGCCGAGGCCTTCGGGAATGCTGGTCTGCCCGTCGCCGTCGTAGCCCCACGCCCAGACCGTGCCGTCGATCACCGGCGGAGCCGCGTCGCAGACGTCGCCGACGCCGTCGCCGTCGCAGTCGACCTGGGCGAGGTTCGCGACCAGCGGGCAGTTGTCCGTCGCGTCGGCCACGCCGTCGCCGTCGTCGTCCGTATCCGCGTTGTTGCCGGCGCCGTCGCCGTCGGTGTCGACGCTCTCGGTGGCATCGCGCGGGAAGTCATCGACGACGTCGGGCACGCCGTCGCCGTCGTCGTCGTCGTCCTTGCAGTCGGAGGCGCCGTCGCCGTCGAGGTCGCCGGTGCACTCGCCGGGGAGGTACTGGAAGGTGACGCGCCAGATGTTGTCGGTGCAGTTCGGGTCGGTGCTCGGGCCCGAAAGCGCCGAGAGGACGATCTGGCCGTCGCCGATCATCGCGTTGAAGTCGGCGGCCGGGATCACGAGCGTCTGGGTCTGGTCGGAGCAGTCGGGGCCGCGGAGGTCGGGCGCGGTCCGCCCGTCCGCGCTCACGCGCAGGAACTCGGACCCGCTGCTCGAGCCGAAGTCGGCGTTCGCGAACGCGACCATCGTGACGTCGCCCGCTGCGGAACGGAAGCCGGATGCGTCGAGCACCTGCGTGGAAGTGCCGCCGTTGGGAACGACCGGGTAGAAGGGCGATTGCGGGCACTGGCAGCCGCCGCAGGCCGCGGCGCCCGGCGCCGTGGGGCATGCATCCGACGAATCGGGCACGCCGTCGTTGTCGTCGTCGGTATCCGCGTTGTCGCCGGTGCCGTCGCCGTCGGCGTCCTCGGACTCGGCGGCGTCGAGCGGGAAGGCGTCGGCCGCGTCCGGGACTCCGTCGTTGTCGTCGTCGGTGTCGACCGAGTCCTCGATGCCGTCGCCGTCCGTGTCGATGGGCACGATCGGCACGGCATCGATGCCATGGAGCGTGATCGTCCCCGTCCAGGTCCCCGAGGTGCCGCCCCCGCTGTAGCCGTTCCCGACCCAGATCGTGCCGTCGAGCGCGGCCTGCCCCGTGAAGAGGAGCGGCGACGTGAAGCTGACCAGGCCCGTCGCGGTAGTCCCGGGCACGGACGACCCGCCGCTCGGCCAGAAGTAGCGCTGCGCCGCGCCCAGGTTGCTGAAGCCGCCGCACTGGAGCGCCCCGCCGCTCGAGAGAGGCTCGACGTCGACGTAGATGCTCAGGTCGTCCGCGTAGGTGTACGAGGCGGAGGAGTCGAGCGTGACGTTGATGGTCGCGCCCGTCAGCACGCCCACGACCTGCGACTTCGAGTAGTCGACGGTACGGTCGAACACGAAGCCGTTGAACGTCCGCCCCGACAGCGTGACGGTGATGTCCGCGCTCGCCGGCGCCACGAACGTGGCGGCGCACGATGCCCACAGGAGCGGCGACAGCGCCGCGCTGATCGAGGATCGGGATGGCATGGATGCCATGTGGACGGGTCTGTGCCTGATGAGCTCTCGGATCGATCCGTACCGATGCCCGGCACGCCCTGACCACCCCCAACAGGGAGAATGATCACCCGATCCGCGCCGACCGCAACCCCCCGGGCACCGCGATTTGCGTGAATATCCCCCGAAGGCCCGGAGCCGAGGGGCCGCGGTCGACGCAGGCGCTTGGCGCGCAGGAAGATGCGTCGACGGCAGGAACAGCGGCAACCGACTGATTACCGGGCGTGGTGGTAGGTTTTGCGCCCATGAACCTCGCGATCGCCTGGTTGGTCCGACTGTCCCTGCTGCACGCGGAACCCGCCGAGACGCTCGCGTGGCGCACGGTCCCGCCGCTGGCGCCGGAGGCGGGATTCGCCTCGCTCTTCAACGGACGCGACCTCTCCGGCTGGACGGGCGACGTCGCGGGATACGCGGTCGAGGACGGCGCGATCGTCTGCGGCCCCAAGGGCACCAACCTCTTCACGGAGCGCGAGTACTCGAACTTCGTGCTTCGCGTGCGCTTCCGGCTCTCCCCGGGCGCCAACAACGGGATCGGCATCCGCGCGCCCCTCGCGGGCGACGCCGCCTACGAGGGCATGGAGGTCCAGGTGCTCGACGACGGCCACGAGAAGTACCGGGGCTGGCTGAAGGACTGGCAGCGGCACGGCAGCGTGTACGGGATCGCGGCGAGCTCGGGCAGCACCGCCGCGCTGCGGCCGACGGGCGAGTGGAACGACCAGGAGATCGCCGTCGACGGGCGCCGCGTCAAGGTGACGCTCAACGGCACGGTCATCCTGGACGCGGACCTCGATGCGGCGACGGCCGGGGGCACGCTGAGCGGCAAGGCGCACCCGGGCGTGCGCCGCGCCGCCGGCCACGTCGGGTTCCTCGGCCACGGCGACCGGGTCGAGTACCGGGACATCCTGATCCGGGAGCTGCCGGCCGCTGCCGCGAAGTCCGGACCGGCGGCCCCCGCGCCGACCGCGCCCAAGTAGGTTGCACCACGCCATGCCCTTCCAGGACGCAGGAGCACCGTCGAGCCCGAACGCACCCGCCACCGGCCCCGCTCCGGCGCGCGGGCGCGGAGCGGGGATCCTCCTCGTCCTCGCATGCATCGTGGTGGTGGCCGCGGGCGTGCGCGAGGCGGGCTCGATCCTGACGCCGATCCTGGCAGCCGCGTTCATCGCGATGATCGCCATCCTGCCGCTGAGCTTCCTGCAGGGGCGCCTGGGGGTGCCGCGGTGGCTCGCGCTGCTCATCGTGCTCGCCATGACGATCGGCGGCGCGCTCGGCGTCGGCTACTACCTCAGCCAGTCCGCCGCGGCCATCAAGCCGCTCCTCCCGGAGTACGAGGCACGCATCGACGGCTTCATCCTGGAGGCGCTGAACGCGCTCAAGGCGCGCGGCGTCGAGGTCGACCCGGAGAAGGTGCTGGCGGAGGCTCACAACTGGAAGATCGCCGACTTCGCCGACGTGATCGTCCTGTCGCTCGCGAAGGTGCTGCAGAACTTCCTGTTCGTGCTGCTGGTCAGCGCGTTCATCATCGCGGAGGCGTCGAGCTTCCCGGCCAAGCTGCGCGTGGCGTTCCCGTCGGCGATGCGCTCGAGCGGGCTGGGGAACGTCGCGGACAAGATCCGCTCGTTCCTGGTGGTGATCACCGAGCTCAACCTGGTGATGGCCGCGGTGAACTGGGTGGCGTGCATGGTGATCGGGGTGCCGTTCGCGTTCCTGCTCTCCTTCCTGGTGTTCTTCCTGAACTACATCCCGACCATCGGGTCGATCGCCGCCAGCCTGCTGGTCATCGCCATCGCGCTGGTGACGCAGGGCTGGGGGGCCGCGATCGCCATGGCCGCGGTGCACGCCGTGCTCGGCGTGGTGGTCGGCAGCATCCTGCAGCCGAGGATGCTCGGTTCGCGGCTCGGGCTCTCGCCGCTGGTGGTGCTGCTGTCCTTGGTGATCTGGGGCTACCTGCTCGGCGTGGCCGGCATGTTCTTCGCGGTGCCGCTCACGATCATCGTGAAGATCGTCCTGGACTCCACGGACGACCTGCGGTCGCTCTCGGTGCTCCTCGGCGACGCCGGGGCCGCGCGCGAGGCGGAGAAGCGCTGACGCGATGGCCGACGCGCCCGCCGGCGGCCCGGCCGCGTGGGAGGCTGCGGCGCAGCCGGGCGCGGCGCACGTGCTCGTGGAACTTGCCGGAATCGACGCCGCGCCGGCACCGGCCGTGATCGAGAGGCTGCGGCGGGCCTGCGACCCGGCGACGGTGGCGGCGGCCGTCGAGTGCTCGATCGCGCGCACGCGCGCGCGCGCCAAGTTCGGCGATCGCGCGGCGCAGCTCTGGTGCGACCGCGCCGGCGTGGAGATGGCGAGCTCGCCGGCGGTGGCGCGCCTGAAGGCGGCGCGGTTCGCGGCGGCCGGGGCGCGGCGCGTGGACGACCTGTGCTGCGGGATCGGCGGCGACCTCATGGAGCTCGCGCGCGTCTGCGAGGCGATCGGCGCCGACCTGGACCCGGTGCGCGCCTGGATGGCCGCGCGCAACGCGGGGTGCGCGGTGCGCTGCGCGGACGTCCTGCGAGAGCCGGGGGACGCGCCCTTCGCGCATGCCGACCCGGCGCGGCGCGCGGGGGGCGGGCGCATCGTGCGCGCGGATGCCCTGCTGCCGCCGCTTGCCGACCTGCGCGCCGCGCTGCGCGGGCGGCGCGGCACGGCGATCAAGGTGGGGCCGGGGATGGACCTCTCGCCGGCCGGCGGCGCGGGAGATGCCGCGGGCGCGGAACCGTCCGACGAGGTCGAGTTCGTCTCCGAGCGCGGAACGCTCGTGCAGCAGGTCCTCTGGGGCGGCGAGCTCGCGCGCACGCCCGGCGGGCGCACCGCGACGCGCGCGTGCACCGGCGAGACCGTGTCGGGGCGGCCGGGCGACCCGCCTGCGGGCGCCGGGGGCATGCGACGCGTCCTGCTGGTGCCGGATCCGGCGCTCGAGCGCGCGCGTCTTCTGGCGCAGTTCGCCGGCACGCTCGGCGCGGTGGACGCCGCGCCCGGGCTCGGGATCCTCACCGCGGATGCGGCCCCCGCCGTCGGTGCGGCGGCTTCCTGGTTCGAGGCGTGGGAGGTGGTCGAGGAGCTCCCGGCGCGCGAGCGCACCGTCGCGCAGTGGCTGCGCGCGCGCGGCGCGGGCATCGTCACGGTGCGGACGCGCGGCGGTGCGTGCGACCCGGACGGCTGGCAGCGGGCGCTGCGCGGCACGGGCGAGGTGCCGTGGACCGTGTTCGTGCTGCGGCTCGGAAGCGAGCGGCGCGCTTACGCCGTGCGACGGACGGGCTCCGGCGCGGGAAGCGGCTCCGCGTCCTGAGCCCGGGGCGCGCGCAGCGCCGGCAGGTCGGCCAGGCTGCCCGGCGCGAAGACGTGCAGCCCGACGACGGCCTGCAGCGCACGGCGGTCGATCTCGGCCACCACGCGCGCAAGACCAGGGTCGAAGTGCGTGCCCGCGCAGCGGACGATCTCCGCGACGGCGTCCGCCATCGGGCGCGCCGAGCGGTAGGTGCGGCTCGTCGTCATGGCGTCGAGCGCGTCGGCCACGGAGATCAGGCGGCCGAGCGCGGGGATGGTCTCGCCCGCGATGCCGTGCGGGTACCCGCCGCCGGCCCACCGCTCGTGGTGGTGCAGGACGCCCGGCAGCACGTCGGACATCTGCGGGATGCCGCGGAGAATCTCGTGGCCCGTGACCGGGTGCGCGGCGATGGCGCGGAACTCCTCGGCGGTGAGCTTCCCGGGCTTGCGCAGGACGTCCTCGGCGACGCCGATCTTGCCGATGTCGTGCACCAGCCCGCAGAGCCGCGCGCGGTCGACGTCCGCGGCGGACATGCCGGCATGGACGGCGATCAGCTGCGCGAACTCCGCCACGCGCGCGGAGTGGCCGCGCGTGTACGGGTCCTTGGCGTCGATCGACGCGATGAGCGCCTGCATGGTGCCGTCGAACATCGCTCGGTGCTCGGCCTCCAGCCGCGCGGTGGTGCGCAGGCGCTCCAGGTTCGCGAAGGCGAGCGCCGCGGTCGCGGCGACGGAGCGCACCAGCGCCGCGACGGGCTCGAGCGGCGTGCGGCGCGCGCCGTCGTCGGCCAGGTACAGGAAGCCGAAGGTGCGCGTGCCGAGCTCGACGGCCACGCAGACCACGCGCTCCAGGCGCATTCCCGCCAGGGTCCGGTGCTGCGCCGCGGCGGCGCCGGCGTCGCTGACCACGACGGGCCCGAGCTGCGCGCGAGAGAGCACGCTCCGGCTCAGGCGGATGCGGTCCGCCGCGCGCCCGTGCGAGGCCAGGACGTCGAGCGATCCGTCGCCGTCGCGCACACGCACGAAGGCGACGTCGGCGAAGCCGCTGGTGCCGGCGATGGTGCCCACCGCGGCGCGCGCGATCGACGGCTCGTCGGCCGCCGCGTGGATCTCGGCGCCTGCGCGCACGACGGCGTCGAGGTGCGCGGCCTCGAGCGCGCCTGCCGCGAGCGGCTCGATGGTCTCCGCGTCCGCGGGCTCGATGCGCGCGACGACGGTCGAGGTCTCGGCGGCCGCATGGCACGCGTAGTCCAGCTCGACCGGCCCGATGCCGACGCGGTCGCCCGGCTCGAGCGCGAGCGACTGGTACGCGCGGAGCGCGATGCCGTTGACGGTGGTGCCCGAGGAGCTGCCGCGGTCGGTGATGCGCCACGCGCCGCCGCCCTGCGCGTTCGGCATCCACTCGAGCATGGCGTGCTCGCGGCTCACCGCGGGATGCCCGAGGAACAGGCCGCTCCCCGGGGCGCGGCCGATGCGCAGCGAGCCGGGCGCCCGCAGCCGGAAGCGGCGGCGCTCGCCGTCGGAACGCACGACCAGCCAGTGCTCGTGGGATGGGTCGGTCACGACGCGGGCATCGGCGCGCCGGAGGCCCGACTTTCGCGCAATTCCCGAAGGCGGGTGCCGGGCTACCATTTCCCTCCCGGGCGCCCCGGAATCCCGATCGTTACGGGAACCGGCCGCGCGCCGACGAAGGAGAGAACCATGGCAGGAGCCGACACCGTCACCTTCACCAACGCGAACTTCAAGAGCGAGGTCCTCGACTCCCAGACCCCGGTGCTCGTCGACTTCTGGGCGGAGTGGTGCGGCCCGTGCCGCATGCTCGGCCCGACCATCGACCAGATCGCGACCGAGGTGAAGGGCAAGGCGAAGGTCGGCAAGCTCGACATCGACGGCGCGCAGGAGATCGCGGCCGGCCTGGGCATCCAGTCCATCCCGACGGTGATCCTCTTCAAGGGCGGCAAGCCCGTCGGCAAGTGGGTGGGCATCCGCCCGAAGGCCGACTACGTGAACGCCATCAACGGCGCGTGACCCGGGGCGCGCCGCGCCCGCGCGCGGATCCGCCCGCGCAGGCCGAACCAGCGCCTGTTATCGAACACAGCGCCGCACGCGCCCGCCGCGTGCGGCGCTTGCGCTTGCCGGAAGCGTGAAGTACCGTCCCGCGTTCTTCCACGCGCGCGGCCCATGCCGCGCGCGGCCGTCAGCGGGCCTGTAGCTCAATTGGAAGAGCGCTTCCATGGCATGGAAGAGGTTGTCGGTTCGAGCCCGATCAGGTCCATTGCGAGGCCAGCCCAGCGGGGCTGGCCTTCGCGCTTTTCGGGCTTGCGCCCGCAGGGCTAGCCTCCGCGGCATGCAGACAGACTCCTTCATCGGGGGCTCTTTCGTCCCCGCACGATCCGGCCGGAGGTTCGTCGTGCGCAACCCCGCCACCGATGCCGTGGTCGCCGAGGTCGCCGACGGCGGCGCCGACGACTCGCGCGCCGCGGTCGCGGCGGCGGCGGCGGCCTTCCCCGCGTGGAGGTCGATGTCGGCCGCGGAGCGCGCGAGGCCGCTGCGCAGGCTCGCGGAGCTCATGCACCGCGACGCGGAGCGCCTCGCCGACCTCTGCACCCGGGAATGCGGCAAGCCGCTCGCGGAGTCTCGGACCGAGGTTGCCTACGCGGCGTCGTTCCTCGAGTGGTTCGCGGAGGAGGGCCGCCGCGTGTACGGCGAGACCATCCCCGCCACGGATCCCGCCAAGCGGCTCCTGGTGCTGCGGCGGCCGTGCGGCGTGGCGGCGGCGATCACGCCGTGGAACTTCCCGGTTGCGATGGTGACGCGCAAGATGGGCCCTGCCCTCGCGGCCGGATGCACGCAGGTCGTCAAGCCCGCGGAGCAGACGCCGCTCTCGGCGCTCGCGCTCGCGGAGCTTGCCCATG
>JBILFU010000065.1:0-8688 GCA_044351405.1 Phycisphaerales bacterium | reverse complement strand
CCAATCCACAGGAGTTGCCCGTCCTCGGCGTTGAGATTTGCGCGGCGAGGCCCGGCAAACTATTGGCGGCTCTGGGACAGCTTCAGCACCATGTGATGCTGATGCACAGCCAAGCCATCGATCCGAATCGAGTCCGGCTCCGTTCCCCAGATGACAAATCCAAGAGACTCGTAGAGCGCCCTCGCCGCGGTGCTCTCCGCGGACACGCTGAGAGCCACCGACTCGACGCTGGTCCACGTCCGTGCGTGATCGACGCAGGCCTCGACGACCGCGCGTCCGAACCCGCGTCCTCGGTGGCTGGGAGAGACATAGACGCCCCAGATGCTCGAGCGGTGCCGCTGCTTCTTGCGCGTCTCCCGAATGATCCCCGCCATCGCCACGAGTCGTTCCGGCCGGTCAGGATCGGCGATCGCGAAGATGGCGCGATCGGGATTCGTGAGGTGCGCCTCGACCGCGGCAAGCTCACGGAAGGCGCAGTCTTCGGGAGATGCGCCAAACGCCGTCGGCTCCGCGAAGAGAGCGTCGCGGCGGAGGAACTGGAGGCGAGCGGCGTCCTCGTGTGTCAGTCGTCGTGCGCGGGACATGTGGACGAGTATCTGAGTCGATCGGCTCGACCGCAACGGTGCAGATGGTGAGGTTGCGTAAGCCCGCCGTTCGCAACCGGTCGGGACCGAACCAGCGGGGCCTACCCCGGGGGTAGTGACCGCTCCAGCGGGACCGACCCAGTCTTAACCCAGCACCCTGCCCGGCGAGAGACCTGGAGAGACTTTCGGCCCATTCGGTCGGCCAGCGGGGGAGTAGGGCGACCCCGTGGTTAAGACCCCGAGACAACGCGCGACCTGCCGCCCTGGCCCACCCCTCGAAATCCATGCGTAGAAAGCGAAAGACGCGCCCTCGTTGAGGACGCGTCTCTCGTGCGTTTGGTGAGGGCTGCTGTTCGCAACCACTCTTGAAGTAGCGGGGACTGGATTTGAACCAGCGACCTCCGGGTTATGAGCCCGACGAGCTACCAGGCTGCTCTACCCCGCAGTGAGATCTCGGATCCTATCCGCCCCCCAAACGATGTCAAGCGCGCAGGAATCCGCGTGAACCGCGCGAAGAGGCGATCGGCCCGCGCGGCGCAGGCCGTAAACTCAGACCCACGCTTCCGGAATCGCGCGCCGCGCTTGCGAAACGCGCGGTTCCGGCCTGCCCGAGGAGGGTTCCCCGCATGCTCGAGTTCCGCTCCGCGAACGTCCGCTCCGTCAACCCGCAGCGCGCGGTGCTCGAGGCGCTCGAACTCGCGTTCGGGACGACGACGCCCGCGTGCGACCTGGTGCTGCTCAACGCCGGCGTCGGACACGACCTCGACGGGCTCTCGCAGGCCGTGCGCGCGCAGTGCCCGAAGGCTCGCGTGCTCGCGGCGTCCTGCGCGGGCGTGGTCGGCCGCGAGGGACCGGGCGAGTCGATCCACGACGTCGCGCTCATGGGGATCTCCGGCGAGGGCTTCACGATCTCCTGCGTGGACGGCCTCTACGGCGGCACGTCCTTCGACAAGGGCGTGGAACTCGCGCGCGGCCTCCAGGGCTCGGCGAGGCCGGTGCGCATGATCTACCTGCTCGCCTCGGGCATCGACATCGCCAACGACCGCGTGATCGCCGGCATTGAGTCCGTGCTCGGGCCGGACGTCACGATCTTCGGCGCCACCAGCTCCGACCAGATGCAGGGCGTCGCGACCTTCCAGGCGGTCGACGGCGTCACGTACCAGCACGGCGCGTTCGCCGTGGGCATCTGGGACCCGACGCTCGAGGTCGACACGCACGCGACGCACGGCTTCGTCGCATCCGGGGACCCGCTCACCGTCACGCGCGCCGAGGGCAACCGGATCATCGAGCTCGACGGGCGCAGCGCCTGGCCCGAGTTCACGCGCCGGCTCGGCCTCGAGGCCTCCGCGATGGAGGGCGACACGATCCCGATCGGCGCGCTCGCCGAGGCGCTGCCCCCCGCCCTGGCGGCCGAGTACGGAAACGACCACCTGCTTCGCGTCGTCACGCACCACACCGACGACGGCCACCTCGTCTACGCGACCGACATCAGGCCCGGCACGCGGCTCTGGCTGACGGTGCGCGACGAGGACCGGATCTTCGCCGACATGGAGCGCATGCTCGGCGTGATGCGCCGGCACCGGGCCGGCCAGCATCCGGTGGCCGTGTTCCAGGCCGACTGCCTCGCGCGCGGCCGCCGGCTCTTCAACCGCGTCATCAAGGAGGAGCTGGTGCACCGCATGCAGCAGCCCTTCGCGAATGACGGCGCGGTGCCGCCGTGGTTCGGCATGTAGGGCTTCGGCGAGTACGCGCGCCTCGGCGGACGCAACACGTACCACAACTACACCACCGCGCTCGCCGCGATCTACCGGCGCGCGCCCGGGAAGGGCGGATGACGGCAGGCCAGGGGCCGAGCGACCCGCGTGCGCCGGATCCCGCCTCCGGGCCGGCGTCGCACAACCTGCTGCAGCAGCAGCTGATCGCCGCGCGGGCGCGCCTCGACCGCCAGGTGCAGCAGCTGATCCGCCTGAACGAGTTCTCGAACCACCTGCTCGGAAGCCTGGACGGCCGGGCGATGACCGAGACCTTCGCCGAGGCGATCGTCGACGTGCTCGACCGCGCGGTGGGCGCGGTGTGGGTGCTGCCGCCGCACGACGAGTCGATCCGCCCGCCGTTCGCGTCGTTCGGGGCGCGAATCTCCGCCAACCTCTGGTCGCTCGCGGGCCCGGCCCTCGCGGAGCGGCTGGGGAAGTCCGCGCGCGTGCGCGCCGTGCGGCTCGAGGCGGACGTCGCCGACCTGCTGCCGGGCGTGCAGCTGCTCACGCCGATCGCCTGCCGCTGCGTCGGGCGCAAGGGCCGCACCGTCGCGGTGGTGCTGGCGGCCGACACGCCGACCATCGGCGGCATGGCCGAGCCGGTCACGGACGAGACGCTCGGCATGCTGACGGTGCTCGCGGAGAAGTGCGCCGCGCACATCGACAACTGGGAGGACCGCCAGCTGATCGAGCGGCAGCTGGAGAAGCTGCGCCTGTCGCAGGAGCAGCTCTCGCTGGTGCTCACCGGCACGAACGACGGCTGGTGGGACTGGGACATGCGCTCCAACCGCTGCTTCCTCTCGCCGCGCTGGCTGCAGCTCGTCGGCGAGCCGCACGGCGAGCCCGTCACGCGCGACGGCTTCTGGAGCGAACGCGTGCACCCGCAGGACACGGAGTCGTTCGGCCTGCTCCTGGAGCAGGCGTTCCAGGGCGCGATCCCGTCCGTCGAGGCGGAGATCAGCATCCGGCGCATGGACGGCGGCTGGGTGCCCGTGCTCGTGCGCGGCACCGTGCTGCGCGGCGACGACGGCCGGCCGGTGCGCTTCGCGGGCTCCGTGCAGGACCTCACCGAGCGCCGCCGCTACGAGGCGGACATCCACCAGCTGGCGTACTTCGACGCGCTCACCGAGCTCCCGAACAGGCGGCTCCTCGTCGACCGCCTGGAGCAGGCGCTGCGCCTCCGCGAGCGGACCGGCCAGCTGACCGCCCTGCTGATGCTGGACGTCGACCGCTTCAAGCGGCTGAACGACACGCACGGACACGCCGCCGGCGACCAGCTGCTGCGCGCGATCGGGAAGCGGCTGCGCGAGATGGTCCGCCCGTACGACACGGTGTCGCGCCTCGGCGGCGACGAGTTCGTCGTGATGCTGGAGCAGCTGGGCACCGACCGCGCCGCCGCCGTGGCGACCGCCGAGCGCACGGCTGCCAAGCTGCTGGTGGCGCTGGACGAGCCGTACACGATCGACGTCGGCGTGACGCACCACAGCGTCAGCATCGGCATGGCGGTGAGCGCGGGCGCCGACGACTCGGCGGAGGCGCTGCTGAAGGCCGCGGACGTCGCCCTGTACGCGGCCAAGGAGGCCGGCCGCAACATCGTGCGGGTGTTCCAGCCCGAGATGCAGCAGCGCGTGGACCGGCGCGCGGCCATGGAGACGCGCCTGCGCGCGGCATTCGAGCACGACGAGCTCGACATCCACTACCAGGCGCAGGTCGACGCCGACGGCCGCATCGTCGGCGCCGAGGCGCTCATGCGCTGGGAGCGCGGCGGGTCGGACGCGATGTCACCAGCCGAGTTCATCCCGGTCGCGGAGGAGTCCGGCTTCGTGCACGAGCTCGGGCGGTGGAGCCTGGAGACGGTGTGCCGGCGCATCGGGCGATGGGAGCCGCTGCTGCCGCCGGGCTTCCGCGTTGCGGTCAACCTCTCCGCACCCGAGTTCATGCACCCGGACTTCCCGGCGCGCGTGCTGGACATCCTGCGCCGCACCGGCGTGGGCGGCCGGCGCATCAAGCTCGAGATCACCGAGGCGACCGTCGTGACCGAGCTCGGCTTCGCCGCCGAGCGCATGCACGAGCTGCGCTCGCACGACATCGAGTTCTCGCTCGACGACTTCGGCGCGGGCTACAGCTCGCTCACCTACCTGCGGCGCCTGCCGGTCAACGAGGTCAAGATCGACCGCAGCTACGTGGAGCGCATCCTGGTCGACCGCCACGACGCGGCGATCGTCCGCGCGATCCTCACGATGTGCGAGTCGCTCAGCCTTCGCGTGGTGGCCGAGGGCATCGAGACCGAGGACGTCTGGCAGCGCCTGGCGCAGAAGGGCTGCCGCTACTTCCAGGGCTACCTCTTCGGCCGGGCGCTACCCGCGCCCGACGACCCGCGCGACCTCGCGGCGCGCCCGCCGCGGCAGGTGCGGTGAGCGGAAGCGTCACCGGCGGAACGGCAGCTGCCTGACCCGGGCGCCGCGCCGGTCGATCACGAGCACCGCACCGCGTTCGAGCGCGGATTGATGTGCGGAAATGGCCTCGGAGACGAATGTCGCGAGCAGCCCGGCCCCTGGGTCCGCCTGCCGAACCAGCACGACGCTCGGCCCTGCGGTCCCCGCGATCCGCAGCAGCGCAGGGAAATCGAGGTCGTGCGTGACGATCACCCGTCCCTCCGAGCGAGCCCACGCCAGCACCGACTCGTCGGTCGCACGGGGATCGCCCACCGCGCTCCAGTGCACGGCGTCGTGCCCGAGGCCGGACAAGCGCACAGCCCACCTCGGGGAGAGGTTCATGTCCACCACGATCCGCATGTCGATTCCTTCCGACGATCAGGACGCGTGGAAGTGGCCGATCGGCGCGTCCGTGTCCTCCGCCCTCCACGCCCCGTACGCCAGGGCCGCCCGGATGTCGAGCGGATCGAGGTACGGGTACGCCGACAGCACTTCCTGCTGCGAGCTGCCGCCCGCGAGCATGCCGAGCACGGCGCTGACCGTCACCCGCATGCCGCGTATGCACGGCCTGCCTCCCATCACGGATGGGTCCATGGTGATTCGCGATGCGATGCGCTCGGGCATGGGCGTCAGGATATTCGCGCGGCGACGGAGATCAGGCCGGCACGGCGGAACTTCCGCTCACTTTCCGTCGCCGGCCGCGTGCCGCCTCGGCCACGCGACGCTCGCCACCATGCTGCCGCCGATCATCGCGAGGATGAACGCGAGCGACCAGCCGATCGGGAAGTGGCCGTCCCAGCTCGCCGGGTACCAGCTCGCGGGCATGGTCATCTTGACGCCCACGAACACCAGCACGATGCCGAGGCCGTACTTGAGCAGGTGGAACCTGTCGTGCGCCCCCGCGAGCAGGAAGTACAGGCTCCGCAGGCCCAGGATCGCGAACACGTTGCTCGTGAAGACGATGAACGGCTCGCGCGTCACCGCGAAGATCGCCGGCACGCTGTCCACCGCGAACACGATGTCGCTCACCTCGATCATGCAGAGCGCGACGAAGAGCGGCGTGCCGACCCAGCGCAGCGCCTTCGCGCCGCCGCCCGGGGCGGGCGCCTCCTCCTTCACCAGGAAGCGCTGCCCGTGCATCACGGGAGTCAGCGGGATCCAGCGGCGCAGCAGCCTCAGGACGGGGTTCTTCTCGGGATCGGCCTCGCGCTCGGGCGCGAAGATGATCTTGATCCCCGTGAACACGAGGAATGCCCCGAAGACCACCACGACCCACTGGTACTGGATCAGCGCCGCGCCGAGCGCGATGAACACCGCGCGGAACGCGAGCGCGCCCAGGATGCCGTAGAAGAGGACGCGGTGCTGCAGGCTCGACGGGATGCCGAAGAACCCGAAGATCACCACGAACACGAACATGTTGTCGACCGAGAGGCTCTGCTCCACCACGTAGCCCGTGAGGAACTGGAGCGCCACCTCGTTGGCGGCCTTCTGCGGCGACTCGTAGCCGGCGGCGACGATCTCCTCGAGCCGGTCGGGGAACCGGTGCCCGCAGTACCACCAGAGCCCCGCGCAGAAGATCACCGCGAGCGCCATCCACGCGATCGTCCAGCCGGTCGCCTCCTTCATGGAGACCGCGTGCGCCTTGCGGTGGAAGACGCCGAGGTCGAGCGCCAGCAGCACGAACACGAACGCCGTGAAGCCCGCGTAGAAGCCCCAGTACTCCGCGAAGGGGAACAGGAGGGACTCGGCGAGCGTGGTCGTCATCGTTGATCCGTCACAGGCCGCGCGAGGCGACGAACCTCATCATGTCGACGCAGCGCTCCGAGTAGCCGGCCTCGTTGTCGTACCAGCTGACCACCTTGAAGAAGCGGTCGTTGAGCTGGATGCCGGCCAGCGCGTCGAGGATCGAGCTGCGCCGGTCGCCCATGAAGTCGCTGGAGACGACCTCCTCGTCGGTGTAGCCGAGCACGTCCTTCAGCGGACCCGCGGCGGCGGCCTTCATCGCCTCGTTGATCGCCTGCAGGCTGGTGGCCCGCGCGGCCCGGAAGGTGAGGTCGACGCAGCTGACGTTCGCGGTGGGCACGCGGAAGCTCATGCCGGTGAGCCTTCCCTTGACCTCGGGAAGCACCAGCGCGCACGCCTTCGCGGCGCCGGTCGAGGCGGGGATGATGTTCATGTAGCCGTTGCGGCCGCCGCGCCAGTCCTTCTTGCTCGGCCCGTCCTGGGTTGGCTGCGTGGCCGTGACCGCGTGCACGGTGGTCATCAGGCCCTCCTCGATCCCGCAGTGGGCGAGCAGCACCTTCACGACGGGCGCCAGGCAGTTGGTGGTGCAGCTGGCGTTCGAGATGACGTGATCCCTGGCCGGGTCGTACTGCTCGTGGTTCACCTTGTAGACGAAGGTGCGGACCTTGTCGTCGCTCTTGGTGGGAGCGCTGATGATGACGCGCCGCGCGCCCGCGGCCAGGTGCTGCGAAGCGCCCTCGTGGTCCACGAAGCGGCCGGTCGACTCCAGCACGATGTCCGCGCCGAGGTCCTTCCACGGGAGCTTCGCGGGCTCCTTCTCGGAGAGGCACCGCGTCTTCCTGCCGTTGCACTCGAAGCCGTCGGCGCCCGCCGTGACGCGGTGCTCGAAGCGGCCGTGCATGGAGTCGTGGTTCACCAGGTACGCAAGGTTGTCCGAGGGGACGAGGTCGTTCACGGCGACGACCTCGATGCCCTGTCTCACCGCGGCGCGGTAGACGAGGCGACCGATGCGACCGAAACCGTTGATGCCGATGCGGAGTGACATGGGACCTTCCATCCTCTGCTGCGCGGGCGGGCCCCGCCTGCGTCGGCGGGGAAAGGGGTGAAGGATAGCCGCGCGGCCGGGGACGGGTCGGCGTCAGCGCCCCGGAGCGCCGCGCCGCCGGGAGAGGCGCACCGCCGCGTCGAGCAGCCCCGGGAAGGCGGTGATCACGCCGGCCGCGACGCGCGTCGGCAGGCTCGTCCAGATCTCGGTGCGCCCGGTGCCGATCGAGCGCGCGATGGCGCGCGCGACCCGCTCGGGAGGCTGCACGAAGAGGCGGTTGAGCCCGTGGATCGAGTACTGCTGCTCGGTGCCGGCGGGGATCCCGTCGCGCACCACGTCGAAGAACTCGGTCGCCGTGGTGACGGGATGCACGCTCGACACCATGATGCCGTGCGGGCGCAGCTCGTATGCCATGGCGCGCGCCACGTGCGCCTGCGCGGCCTTGCTCGCGCTGTAGGCGCCGTAGTCGGGCAGCGTGAACTTGGCGACGCAGCTCGAGCACATCACCAGGTGTCCGGGGCGGCCGGCCGCGATCAGGCGCCGCGCCGCCAGGTTGCAGAGCTCGACCGACGAGAAGAAGTTCGTCTCGAACATGGCGCGCAGCTCCGCCGCGTCCATCGCGTGCATCGGCCGCTCCACGCCGTAGCCCGCGTTCGCGTAGACGACGTCAAAGCGGCCGAAGGCGCGGTCCGCGGCGTCGAGGATGGCGGCGGCGCTGCCGGGAGCGGACACGTCGAGCGAGAGGAGCTCCGACCGGACCGGGCGCTTCGCCGCGTCGGACGCGCGCGCGGCGACCTCCGCGAGCCGCTCGCGCCGGCGCGCCACCAGCAGCAGGTCGTGGCCGCGCCGCGCGAGCTCGACCGCGGTCGCGGCGCCGATCCCGGCGCTCGCGCCGGTGATCACGGCGACGGGACGCGGGTGCCGGGGGGACTGCGGGGCGGGATCGGCCACGGCGGGACGATACCCGTGCACCTGAATATCCTCCGCGCGATGAGGATCCCCGCCGCGATCGCCGTGATGCTCGCCGCCCTGCTCCGCGCGGTGCCGGCGCACGCGCAGGCGCCCGCGGCGCAGGCGTTGCCCGACGCGCGGCCCGAGGGCAGCGCGCACTTCGGCGAGCGCACGCC
>JBILFU010000064.1:0-8694 GCA_044351405.1 Phycisphaerales bacterium | reverse complement strand
GCACGCCGCGGGCCCGGCACGCGAGCAGCACCGCGCGGTCCCGGGCGGCCAGTCCCTCCCGCGTCAGCGCCAGGCGCCCGAACCGGTCGTCCGCCACCACGTCGACGCCGGCCAGGTAGAGGACGATCTCCGGGCGGGCCGCGTCGAAGCAGCGCGGAAGGCTGGCGTCCAGTGCGGCCAGGTACGCGGCGTCCCCGGTGCCGTCCGGCAACCCGACGTCGAGCGAGGAGGGCGGCTTGCGCAGCGGGAAGTTCCGCTCGCCGTGCATGGAGAAGGTGAAGGAGTCCGGGTCGCCCGCGAGGAGCTCGGCCGTGCCGTTGCCGTGGTGCACGTCGAGGTCGACCACGAGCACCCTCCGCAGGCGGCCGCGGCGACGGAGGTCGCGCACCGCCACGACGACGTCGTTGATGACGCAGTAGCCCTCCCCGTGGTCCCGGCACGCGTGGTGCGTGCCCCCGGCGAGGTTGGCGGCGATGCCGTCGGCCAGCGCCGCCTCCGCGGCGCGGACGGTGCCGTGCGTGGCCAGCCTGCTGCGGCGGACGAGCGCCGGGCTCCAGGGAAGCCCGAGCCGGCGCACCGCCCCGGCATCGAGCGTTCCCTCGCGCAGGGCCGCCAGGTAGCCGTCGCCGTGGGCAAGGGCCAGCAGCTCCCAGGGCGCCTCGTCGGGCGCGACGACCTCGTCGGGCCGCACCAGGCCCTCGCGGAGCAGCGTGTCTCGCAGCAGGCGGAACTTCGCCATCGGGAAGGCGTGCCCCGGAGGCAGCGCCACCTCGTAGTCGTCATGGAAATGGACGCGCATGGAAAGAGCCGGCCGGCGCATGCGCGCCGGCCGGCAGGGATTCGCACGGACCAGGCTCCGGATTCCCGGCCGAAGGCCGGGGAAGGCCCGGGCTCAGCCCCAGTTCGACAGCAGGATGCCGAGATCCGCGCCGTCGATGCTGCAGTCGCCGTTCAGGTCGGCCGAGTTGCCGCAGGCGATCGGGCCCCACAGGGCGAGCATGATGCCGAGGTCGCCGCCGTCGACGCGGCCATTGTTGTCCAGGTCGCCCGGGATGGCCGGGGCCAGGTTCAGCGTCACGGTCAGCGCGTACATCTGGACGTCGTCCGTCGTGGTCGACGGGTAGACGCGGATGAAGTACGTGCCGGTCGCCGGGAGCGCGAGCCCGGTGACGGCCTCGGTGCTGCCGGCCGCGGCGGAGGCGGCGGTCGCCAGGACCGTGGCGCCCGAGGCGCCCTGCAGCACCTGGAAGTTCAGGTCGTGGATGGTGCGGGCGCTGATCGGCGAACCCGCCGAGCAGCTGCCGTCGCCGTTCTGCGGGCCGGAGTTGTACGCGGTGGAGGAGCCCGACGCGGACAGCGAGACGTTGACGGTCGAGCCGGAGGTCGCCTCGAACTTGTAGAAGTCGACGTCGGTGTTGTCGTCCACCGAGACGTTGACGAGCGAGGTGGTGACGCTGGTGGTGCTCTGCCAGCCGACGGAGCCCGCGGCCACGGAGTCGTTCGGCTCGAACCGGTCGCCGTAGGCGCGGTTCACGCAGCGGATGTCGTCCGTCTGCGGGCCGTCGAAGTTGGTGGCCAGGAACGGCTCCATCAGCTTGGTGCTGTTCTGCGGGCAGACGTGGTTGAAGCCGAGGCCGTGCCCGTGCTCGTGCGCCAGGATGTTGCGCAGGTAGCGGTTCTGGTTGTTGGTCGTCCAGAGGCCGCTGTTCGACGTCACGATGCACATGTCGCCGTTGTTGGGGAAGAAGTTGTAGGCCAGCACGCCCGTCGACGGGAAGGTGCGGCCCACGATGCGGATGTCGCCGCGGGTTGAGCCTCCGCTCGAGCCGGGCCAGGACGCGTCGTCGTCGGTCACCTCGGTGTAGTTGACGCCCGAGAGGTCGCTCCAGCGCTGGAACACCTGGCGCACCAGGTTCTTGCCGGCCTCGACGGTGCCGAACTTGGTCACGAAGGTCGCGTTGAGGTTGTTCGGGCTCGCGCCGCCGCCGAACAGGTCGTCCGGCACCGAGATGCCGTCCGAGGGCATCGACCAGCGCAGCGTCACGGGCTGGCCCTGCGCGCTGCTGCCGCTGAGGATCCAGCGCTGGCCGAGCTGGTACGCCGCACCGCCCTCGCCCATCTCGCGCGCGGCCAGGTCGTCGGCCCAGCGTGCGGCGAGGCGCTGCGAGACCTCGGCCACCTCGCGCGCCGGGGTGCCCGGCGCGAAGCAGACGGACATCGGGACGCCCGGGATGTCGGCGACGCACATCGGATCCATGCCGATCAGCGCACGCGCCCCGTCAGCCGAGGACTCAGCCGCGGGAGAGGCGAGGGGCTGCACGGCCGCGAGGGTCGCGGCGACGGCACCGACGAAGAGCGAGGGGGCGGCGAGGCGTTCGATTCGGGTGTTCATGCTGTGCTGGTTCCGTGAGGTGGCTGATGAGGCGAACCACCCGACCGCAGGGCCGGGCGCGGTTTCCGGATGTTGCTACGAGTATGGCGCGGTCCCGGATCGCGGCATCCGGGAAATTGCGGTTTCGTTCCGGAGATTGCCGGGCAGCCCGATAACTATCGCTTGGGCGGAATGGCGAGCTTCATGCCCGGGCGCAGCGGCGCGTCCTTCGAGGGGACGGCCGCACGGTTGGCCTCGACGATCCGGCGGATGTCCGCGTCCGATGCGGATCCGTAGAGCTTGCGGGCGATTCCGTACAGCGTGTCGCCCTTCTGCACGGTGTAGGTCGAACCGTCCTTCGCCCCGCCGCCGGCGGCCGCCGCGCTCGGTGCTCCCGACGTTTCGGCGCCGGAACCGGACGGAAGCGCGATGGACCGGCCCACCTTCAGGTTCTTCGGGTCGAGCCCCGGATTCAGTTCGACGATCGCCCGCCAGCGCTGGCCGTCGCCGAGCTCGCGTCGGGCGATCGCCTCGAGCGTGTCGCCGGAGCGGATCGTGTACTGGCGTCCCGCCGGCGCAGCGGGCGGGGTGACGGCGGTCTTGGCGGAGGCGGCCGTTGCCGCCGGCTCCGGACCGGCGGACGGCGCCAACGGCCGCGGAGCCGACGCATCGACGACCGGAGTCGCGGGTGCGGCCGGGGCCGGGGCCGCGGCGGGCGCGGCGGCGGAACCGGGCACGCCGAACGCCTCGGACGGCGGGGCGTCGAGCTGCACGGCCGGATCCGCGGCGACGACGGCCGCCGGCGCCTGTTCCGCGGGCACCGAGGCGGCCTCCGGCGCTCCCGACGGCGCCATCACCGCGACGTACAGGCCGATGGCCGCCACGACCACCACCACGATCACTGCTGTCAAGCGCGCTCCCTGCGACATGGACGAAGTCTCCTTCCTTGGGCGTTCCGTTCCGGCGGCGCCTCATGCGCCGGCCGGCGCGGCATCGGTGGCAGGTCCGCGCGCCTGCTCCGGCGACTCGCCGCCGGGTACGAAGACGAGGGGAGCCGCGATCGCGATGGACGAGTACGTGCCCGCGATGAGGCCCACGAAGAACGTGAACGCGAACGGCTGGATGCCGGACCCGCCCATGTAGAACAGGATGATCGGCGTCGCGACCGCGCAGCCGCCGGTAAGCAGCGTACGGCTGAACGTCTGGTTGATCGAGTCGTTGATCATCGAGCGCGTCGCGAACGGCATCTTGCCGCGGTTCTCGCGGATGCGGTCGAGGATGACGATCGTGTCGTTCAGCGAGTAGCCGATCACCGTCAGGAGCGCGGCGATCACGTTCAGGTCGATGCGGATCTCCTGGATGCCGAGCGACTGCCCGATGCCGGTGCCGCCGATGAGCTTCGTGAGGGCCAGGAAGCCGAGGCAGACAGCCATGTTGAACACGACGCCGACGACCGTCGCCACCGAGTACAGGAGCGAGCCGAAGCGGACCCAGATGTAGACCAGCATGCCCACCAGCGAGAGCAGCACCGCGAACACCGCCTGCTCGGCGAGGTCGCGGGCCACCGACGGCGAGATGCTCGAGACCTGCTCGAGCGACGCCTGCTGGCTGAGGGCCGTGGAGACGAGCCTCCACTCGAGCTCCGCGTAGTTCTTCTGCCACGCCGCGTCAGACACCTTGCGGCCCGCGAGATCGGGGTCCGCGACGACCACGGCGATCTCGGAGAACGCGCCTTCGCCGGCGGAGCGGAGGCCGA
Source organism: Phycisphaerales bacterium (assembly GCA_044351405.1). Taxonomy (GTDB): domain Bacteria; phylum Planctomycetota; class Phycisphaerae; order Phycisphaerales; family SM1A02; genus UBA966. The sequence continues at coordinate 4,567 of JBILFU010000064.1, read as the reverse complement.
CGATGTCGACCGTCCGTGCGGCGATGTCGGAGTAGTCGGGCTGGCTCCGGAGGCGGCGGATGCGCTCGGCCGCGTCGGCCGGCGTGATCGGGGGCTCGATGCCGCCGACCACGATCGCCACGCCGCCCATCGCCTCGTCGAGCGGCACGTCGAGGCCCGCCCGGGCGAGGACGTCACCGAGGTTCGGGCGGTCGATGCGGAACGCGCGGCCCGCCGAGGTGGCCTCGCCTGCCCCGGCGAACTTCACCGGCCGCCGGATGTCCATGTCCTCCTCGAAGGCGTCGACGACCGCGACGGTCAGCTTCGTCGCGACCTGCGCCTCGTCCTCGATGCCGGTCGGGTTCGGGATCTTGATCTGGAACGCGGTCGATTCGCCGTTCGGGCCCGACTCGCCGACGGTCAGGACCGTGGCTTTCCGCAGTTCCTCGAGGATCGGATCGCCGCCCGCGTTCGCGCCCAGGGCCCGCAGGCGCTCCTCGACCGCGGCGCGGGAGAGCAGCAGGCGCCCGCCGAGCTCGGCCTCGCCCGGCCTGGCCGCGCGCGTCGACATCGTCATCGAGGTTCCGCCGCGGAACTCCGTCTCGAAGATGTCTTCGCCGCGGGAGAGCGTCGCCGCGACGCAGGCGACGCCGAGCACCAGGCTCGCGGCCCACATGACGTGGCGGTAGCGGATCCAGTCGACCGACGGCCGGAGCGCGGCCGAGAGCCCGGGGATGGCGATCGGCAGCATGCCGATCCTGGTCGCGCCGGTCCCGAGCGCGTAGGCCCGCAGCAGCACGTGCGTCACGATGAGGCCGGCCGCCAGCGTCGTGAACACGCCGATGCCCATCACGAGCGCGAAGCCCCTGACCTCGGCGCCCGCGAACCAGTAGAGCACCACGACGACGATCAGGTTGGTGATGTTGCCGTCGATGATCGCGCTCGCGGCGCGGCTCATGGCGGTCTCGATCGCGTCGATCAGCTTCTCGCCCTTGTCGACCATCTCCTCGCGCAGGCGCTCGTAGATGAGCACGTTGGAGTCGACGGCGATCGCGATCGTGAGCGCGATGCCCGCAAGGCCGGGGAGCGTGAAGTTGGCGTCCACCAGCACCATCGCGAAGAAGATCGCGAGGGCGTTCGCCACCAGGGACAGGTTGGCGATGATCCCGGGGATGAAGTAGTAGACGAGCATCACCGCGAAGGTGACCGCCACGGATATGAGCACGCTGTCGAGGCCGCGCTGCAGGTTGTCCTTGCCCATCGCGGGGCCGAGGACGCTGACCGACACCGGCTCAGGCGAGAGCCGGGCGCCCAGCGAGCCCGACGCCAGCACGCGGACGAGGTAGTCGATGTCCTTGTCGCTGAAGTTGCCGGTGATCTGGCCGCGGTCGTTGATCTTGGAGTTGAGGTTGGGCGCCGTGTAGACCTGGTTGTCCAGGACGATGGCCATCGGCTGGTTGATGTTGGCGCCGGTCAGGCGGCCCATCTCCGTGCCGCCGCGGTCGTCGAGCTGGAAGCTGACCGCCACGCGGCCGAGCTCGTCGACCGTCCGGCCGACGCCCTTCATCGCCCAGTCGGGGCGACCGGGCTCGTGGGTCATCGAGCGGTCCGGCGTGGTCCAGAGGAGCAGGTGCACCGAGCCGTCCGGGCCGCTTCCCGCCAGCAGGCCGCGGGTCGAGGCGAAGTACCCGGCCGGGTCCGCCTCGAGCGCGGCCAGCTGCTCGGGCGTCTCGTGCCACTCCGAGAGGCTGTTCACGCGGAACCAGCGCGCCACCGGGCTCTCGGCGGCGAGCGCCCCGCCCTCGCGGAGCTGCTTGCGCAGCTCGTCCACGTTCACCCCGAGCGAGTTCTGCGTGGTGACCGCGATGCGGAAGTCGAGCACGCCCGCGCCGCGCAGGAGGCGCTTGAGGTCCTCGGGGTCGTCGAGCGTGGTTCGGAGCACGCTGTAGGAGTCCCACGCGGCGAGCGCGGCGTCGATCTCGCCGGCGGCCGACGGGAACTCGCCCTTCAGCTCGTCGACGGCGGAGGCCCGGTCGGCCCCCTTCCTGGCCGTGGCGGGCAGCGCGACGACGCGCGACCAGCGCCCGGCACCCAGAGCGCCCGTCTGCACGGCCGAGCGCCGCGACTCGTAGGTCACCTCGGCGGTCGCCGCGGCGTCGGCCAGCGCGTCCAGCTCCCCGGCCGCCTTGCCCGCGGCGCGTCCCGCCTCGTATGCCGCGCGCGCCGTGCGCGCCGCCTGCCACGCGTCCTGCAGCGCGGACAGCTGCTCGCCGCGGCGGGCGTCGCCCCGCGCCAGCGAGACGGCGTTCCCGGCCTCGAGCGCGGCGTCGAGCTCCCGCGGGGTGAGGCGGGCCTTCGCAAGGAGCGCCTCCACCGTGGCCGCGTAGGCCTTCTGCGCGGCCCGGACCTCGTCGCCCGGCAGCGGCATGACCACCTCGATGCGGTCCTCGCCCTGCGGCACCATGGTCAGGTCGAGCACGCCCTGCGGATTCACGCGGTTCTTGAGCGTGACGATGGTCTGCTTGAGGATCTCGCGCTTGGTGTCCGGGTCCGCGCCCTCGGGCATGGCCACCGAGTAGATCAGGCTGACGCCGCCGCGCAGGTCGCGGCCGAGCTTCACCTTCTTCTCGAGCGGCATGATCGCCACCGCCATCACCGCGCACGTGGCGACGATGACGACGATGTCGGCGATGCTGCGCCGCAGCGGCTGCATCCCCTTGCGGAAGCCCGTCACGTAGACGACGAGCAGGAGCGGGAGGACCAGCGTGTGGAAGAGCAGGTGCATCGATTGTCTCTCGGCGTGGGAGGGAGCCCGCGGCTCAGGCGCCGGCGTCCTGGGGCATCACCTGGGAGATGGCGCTCTTGGAGAAGGTGATGCGGGTGTTGGACGTCTCGTCCACCTTCAGGACGACCGAGTCGTCCTTCAGCTCGACCACGGAGCCCACGATGCCGCCGATGGTGACCACGCGGTCGTGGCGCTTGATGCTGGAGAGGAGCTGCTCGCGCTTCTTGCGCTCCCGGCGGCTGCCCACGAAGGAGAAGAGGAGCATCGCGCCGAGCATCACGGCGACCATCACGAAGAGCTGCTGGCCGCCGGCGCCCGCCGGTGCGGCCGCGGCGGGAGCGGCCCCCGCGGCGTCCGCGGCCGGGGCGGCGGCGGGGGCCGCGGGCGCGCCGGGCAGCGACGGCCCCTGCTGCAGGAGTGCGGACTGGACGAAGGCGGCGATCGCGGGGGTATTCATGGCTGTTCCTGTTCGGCGTCCTCGGTCTCCCGGCCGATGCACGGCCATGCGGAGAGGAGCCCGGCCCAGCGATCCTCGCGGATCGCCGACCGAACATCCATCATAAGCCGCTGGAAGTGCCGGATGTTGTGCAGGCTGACCAGGGTGGGGCCGAGCATCTCCCCGGCCGCGAAAAGGTGGCGGACGTAGGCACGGCTGAACCCTCCGGCGCACGCCTCGCAGTCGCAGGCCGGGTCGATCGGGGACGCGTCGTCCGCGAAGCGCGCGTTCCGCAGGCGGATCGGGCCCTCGCGGGTGAAGGCGCCCGCGTTGCGGCCGTTGCGGGTGGGAAGCACGCAGTCGAACATGTCGACCCCCGCCGCGACCGCCATGACGATGTCGCGCTCGTAGCCGACGCCCATCAGGTAGCGCGGACGGTCCTCCGGCAGGAGGGGCGCCGTGAACTCCACCACCGTCCGGATCGCCTCCGGGCCCTCCCCGACGGCAACGCCGCCGATCGCGTAGCCGGGGAGATCGAAGGAGCACACGCCCTCCGCGGATCGGCGCCGGAGGTCGAGGTCGGTCGCGCCCTGCACGATGCCGAACAGCGCCTGGCGGTCCGCCCGGTCGTGGGCGCGCACGCAGCGGGCCAGCCAGCGCAGCGTCCGTTCGTGCGCCTCGGTCATCCGCCGCCGGTGGTCGTCCACGCGGCGGACGCGCGCCACGCGACGCTCGTCCGCGCCCTCGCCCGGCAGCGCCGCCGGCGGGCAGTCGTCGAAGGCCATGATGATGTCCGCGCCGATCTGGTGCTGGACGCGCATGCTCGACTCCGGCCCCAGGCGCACCTTCGAGCCGTCGACGAAGCTCCGGAAGGTCACGCCGTCCTCGTCGAGGTCGGCGGTGTCGCTCATGCTGTAGGCCTGGTAGCCGCCGCTGTCGGTGAGCATGGGGCCGTCCCAGCGCATGAAGCGGCGCGAACCGCCGAGGCGCTCCAGCCGCTCGCCGCCCGGGCGGAGGAACAGGTGGTACGCGTTGTTCAGGATGATCTGGCTTCCGGTCCCGCGGACCTGCGCCGGCGTGAGGCCCTTCATGGCGGCCGCGGTCGCGACCGGCATGAACGCCGGCGTGTCGAACGTGCCGTTCGGCACGGTGACCCGCCCGAGCCGGGCACGGTTCTCCGCGGCGCGCGCGAGGATCTCGAAGCGCAGGGCGCTCACCGCTGCTTCCGGCTCGCCTCGCGCAGCGCCCGCTTCTCGGCATCGGTCAGCGAGTGCAGGCCCCGCGCGGTGATCTTGTCGAGGATGCGGTTGATCTCCGCCATGTCGCCCGCGGCGGGAGAGCCGCGCCGCACCGCCACCCTGGCCCGA
>JBILFU010000063.1:0-8751 GCA_044351405.1 Phycisphaerales bacterium | reverse complement strand
CCTTCCTGACCAAGCTCGGGACCGGCGTCGTCACCGTGCAGGCCGAGGGCGGCGCCACCCGCATCTTCGTCCTCGACGGCGGCTTCGCGCAGATGGACGGCAAGCGCCTCACGCTCCTCACCGACCGTGCCATGGAGGGCTCCGGGATCGACGCCGCGGCCGCCGAGCGCGAGCTCGCGGACGCCAACACCAAGGTTGTCGCCGGCGGCGAGAGGCCGCTCACGCTGGACGAGCGCGCGGCCCTCGAGCGCGCGCAGCGCCTGGCGCGCGCCAAGATCGCGGCGTCGCAGCTGTCCCGGCGCTGACGGGCGCCGTCCGGGGCGTTCGCGGATCCGCGCCCGTTTTGGCACACTACGCCCATGACCGAGCAGGGCACCCGCTCCCCGTCCACCTTCGAGCAGATGGCGCAGTCCGCCGAGGAGGCCGTGCCGTGCGCCGACCTGCCGCTCGAGCAGCGCGTCGAGGCGCTCCTGATGGTGGCGGATCGCCCGATGCCGGACGCGCGCATCGCGGACCTGCTGGGGCTGGTCGATGCCGCGCCGCAGCGCCGCCGGCGCCGCAAGCCGGAGGGCGACGGAAGCGACGCCCCGCCCGCCGCCGAGGCGGAGCCGGAGGAGACGCCGCAGCAGCGCAAGGCCGCGGGCCAGGTGCGCGAGGCGGTCGAGGCGCTCAACGCGCGCTACCAGGCTGACGGGCGCACCTTCCGCATCGAGAGCGTGGCGGGCGGGCGGCAGGTGATGACGCTGCCCGCGTTCGCGCCGGTCGTGCAGCGCGTGAAGGGCGTGCGCGAGCAGGGCCGCCTGACGCAGGCGGCGCTCGAGGCGCTCGCCATCGTGGCCTACCGGCAGCCGATCCTGCGCGCGGACCTCGAGGCGATCCGCGGCGTCGCGTGCGGCGAGGTGCTGCGCAGCCTGATGGAGCGGCGCCTGGTCAAGATCGTCGGCCGCGCCGACGACGTCGGCCGGCCGATGCTCTACGGGACCACCACCGAGTTCCTGAGGCAGTTCGGGATCGGCAGGCTCGACGAGCTGCCGAACGCGCGGGAACTGAACCGCTGACGGTCAGCGCCTCTTGCCATGGACAACGCCCGCCGTGAAGGCGGGCGTCGTGCATTCGGTCCGGATCCTTCCGCGACCGACAGAGGAGGTTCCTTGAACGGGCTCAGTGGCGGCGGCGACGCGGGGCCGCGGAGGCGATCGCCATCGCGATGAGGGCGCCGGGCGCGGGCACGGCCTGCACCACGAACACCGACGTCAGGTCCACCCGGGCGCCGGCCGTGAGCGAGAACTCCATGCGGATGCCCGTGGACGTTCCCATGGCGACCGGGGAAGCCAGGCCCGGGATGGGAATGCCGAACGACTGCGTCGGAATGGCGACGGACAGCGACGGTCCCGCGGAGACGCTCAGCGGCGCCGTCATCATGGTCTGCACGGTGGAGCTGCCGATCGACCCCGTCCAGCCGGGGCTGGCGCCGCCGGCCGTGAAGGTCGCCCCGGCCGCAGTGGCCGAGAGCACGCCGCTCACGTTCCCGCCAATGATGCTGCTGGTGCCCTGCGCGACCGTGGAGCCGGTCATGGTGACCACGTAGGACTGGGTCGAGTTGCTCGCGTTGATGAGCGTCACGAGGCCGCCGAAGACCGCGCGGCTGGACGCGGAAGTGTCCATCGCGAAGAGCTCGACGCTGCAGACGAAGGACTGCGCGACGAACGCCGTACCCAAGTACTGGTACTGACCGGGCGAGCCCGCGACCGCATCTCCCGTGAGGGAGCTGCCGTTGGAGCCCGCGGCGCTGCTCACGTTGAAGCTCACCGTCGGGATGGCCGCCGCTGCGGATCCACAGACTCCCGCGGCCAGCGCCAGTGCCAAGGTTCCCTTTCCGCTGATCATGACTTTCACTCCCTCGATGCTTGAAGCGTGCGGAATGGATGCTCAGTTGCGACGACGACGGCCACCCAGGAATCCGCCGGCGGTGAGCAGGACGACGCCTGCGCCAGGGGAGGGAATGTCGAACGTGCCGACGATGGAGGCCACGTCACCCGCACTCAGGGTGAAGTCGATCTGGACGCGGTAGTCACCCGTGACTCCGGCCGGGACGAGCTCGACGAAGGAGTCCGTGGGCGTCGTCCCGCCGCCGAACGGCGTCGTGATCTTGAACTCGTACGGGGCGTCCCACAGGGTCTTCACGAGCGTGTCGCCGATGAAGGCGCTGTAGACGGGAGTCGACCCAGAAGACTTGATCGACGCCCCGTTGCCGTTCATGTCGGTGAGCGTCGCCGTCACGGAGCCGGTCATCAGGAGGTCCGTGGAGACACTGCCGATCGCCGGGACGGAGCGCACGAGGGTGAATCTGCGCGCGGTGGTGCCCGTGTTGTAGAACGTCTGGTTGAACGAGATCAACGCTGCTTCAGCGGACCCCGCGACCCCGATCGCTGCGAGAGCCGCAGCAAAGCCCTTTCCCTTGATACCGACCATGTGCCCACCTCCTCAAGGGGACACGGCCAAGCCCTTTCCCTCAGGCCGACCGATCTTCGTTTGAGTGCCCTTTCCCAAATCACTGCGGAGAGCGTCTCTGCAGGCGAGAAGAACATAGATCGGCTTTTGAGGCGCGCAAGAATCCAGCCCAAGATTCTTGGGCTTCCCCTCTTTGTCGCGGAGGACGCGCGAAACAAGCGGCAGACCTCGGGATTATCTGTTTAAGTCCAATAACCACCGTCAGGGCGCCAGCGTTGCACGGCCATGCTCATTTCCGAGACCGCGTTTGCCGTCCGGAACGCCTCCTTCAGCCCCTTCACGTGGCCCATGGTCTTGCCGTACCAGCTGATCCGGCTGCGCATGCAGTGGAGGACGTGCGCCTCGTCGTGGTAGCGGCACAGGAGGTCCAGGTGGCGGGCGATGCAGTCGAGCTTCTCGTCGAAGCTCGGCTCCGGGGGGAGGGTGCCGGTGCGCAGGAGCCCGAGCGCCCGGCGGAAGATCCACGGCGTCCGCAGCGAGCCGCGCCCGACCATCACCCCGTGGCAGCCGCTGCGGCGCATGAGCTCCGGGACGTGCTCGGGTTCGGTGACGTCGCCGTTGCCGATCACCGGGATCGCGTCCACCGCGGCGACCACCTCGCCGATCCGGTCCCAGTCGGCCGAGCCGGAGAACTTCTGGACGGTCCAGCGTCCGTGCACCGTCACGGCCGCGATGCCCGCGCGTTCCAGGCTGCGCGCGAGCGCCGGCGCGACGAACTGCCCGGGCTCCCACCCAAGCCGCATCTTGGCCGTGACCGGCACGCGCCCGCCCGAGTGGCGCCGCACCGCGTCCACGATCCGCTCCGCCAGCCGCACGGTGCCGTCGGCGTCGCAGAGGAGGAGCGAGCCGCCGTTCTTCTTGGCCACCTTGTCCACCGGGCAGCCCATGTTGATGTCGATCAGCTCCGCGCCGTGGTCGATGGCCCAGCGCGCGGCCTCGGGCAGGGGGTCCTCCCAGTTGCCGTAGAGCTGCATGCCGCAGGGGCGGTCGAACTCGTTGGTGGCGGCCAGTTCCAGGCTCTTCGGCGAGCCGCGCAGCAGCGCGCGGCAGTTCAGGAGGTCGGTGCTGGCCAGGCCCACGCCGCCCTGCTCGCGGCAGAGGATGCGGAAGGCCAGGTCGCAGTGGCCCGCGATGGGCGCCAGGAGGAGCGGCGACTCGAGCCGCAGCGGCCCGATCCGGAGCGCCCCGCCGCGCCGCGGGTCCTCCGCCGCCACGGTCACGACGAGGTCTCCAGCACCGCGTCCTCCAGCCGGTACAGGCCAAGCAGGAAGGTGCCCGCGACGAACGGGTCGACGCTCAGCCTGCCCTTCACGGTGCCGAAGCGGAAGAGGTGCCGGCCCTGCACCTTGATCGGCTGCACGAACGTCGCCTCGATCGAGTCGAAGGGGGTCGGCGGCAGGCCGACGCAGCAGCCGTCCCACTTGTTGAGCATGACCATGGCCTCCTTCGCCTCGAATACCAGGAGCGGCGGCGCCCAGTAGCCGCTGATGCGGACCCACGCGCCGCGGAGGTCTGCGATGCGGCCCGGGATCTCGAACCGCCCGCGCGCGGCGTCCACGGTCTGCGCCGCGCTGCCGAGGAGCTCCCAGCTGATCGAGAACGGGTCCGACTCGGTGCCGCTGCCGCGGATCGCGTAGCGCCCGTCGACCTTCACGGTGCGCTCGTCGACGCGCTCGACCACGGCTGCCGCGCCCACCGTGACCGAGGGTGCGGCCGTGGCGGGACCGGCGTCCGCCCCGGTGCCTGACGCGGCCGGCAGCAGGCTGCCGCCGAGCAGTTCGTCGAGCACCTTGGAGGGCGCGACCGCCGGAAGCGAGGCCTCCGGCGGCATGGGACAGACGGAGGGGACGGGCTCGCTCGCGCGGGCAGGGGCGCTCGCACGGACCGGGCCGGCGCCCGCAGGCCCCGCCGCCGGCGGCCACAGCGCCGCCGCGACCGCCGCGGCCAGCACGATTCCTGCGATGGCCCAGACGGCGCGCACGCGGCCATCGTAGGTGGCGGTGCGCTCAGCCCCGTTCGACTAGGTGGACCAGCGCGTCGTGCACTGCCGTGACGTGCAGCGGGCCCGCCTCCAGGTGGTCGAGCCCGTCGGCGACCAGCACGGGCGCGTACGGCGTCCCCGACTCCACGCGCCCGTGGCTTCCGCGCACGAGCGAGGCGTCGAGCGGCACCGTCTCGAGCGGCGCGCGCAGGCCCAGCCTGCGCTTGGCGAGCTGGGCCGCCACGTACGCCCCCGGCATGCGGATGGCCGGGTCCATGAATAGCTCGAGCGGGTCGTACCCCGGCTTGCGGTGGATGTCGACCGTGCGCGCGTAGTCGGGGGCGCGGGCGTCGTCCGTCCACCACGGGTACGCGAACCACCATCCCTGCCCGGCCACCAGCAGCAGGTCGCCGCTGCGGGCGTGCAGGATGCCCGCGGCGCGCTGCGCCTCGGCATCGAGGACCCGTTCCACGCCCGCGGCGCCCTCCAGCACGGCGCGCGCGGCCCCGAGGTTGCGCGCATGGCGCACGTACACCTGCGCCACCTGGTGGTCGCAGACGGCGAAGGCATCGCTCGCGAACGTGTCGAGCACCTCGCGGCCGCCCTCCGTGCGCACGGCGAGCAGCCCTGCCTCGCGCAGCAGGCGGTTGGGATGCTCCGCGGCCCGCACGGGCGCGATGCCGTACTCGCTCAGCACCACGATGCGCACGCCGCGGCGCACGAGGAAGTCCTCCAGCGCGCCGAAGACCCGGTCGAGCTCCCGGATCTCCGGATCGATGCGCGGGTCGTCCGGGCCGAAGCGCTGCAGGCAGTAGTCGAGGTGCGGCAGGTAGACGAGCTGGAGCGTCGGCTCGTGCCGCTCCTCCACGCGCATGGCGGCCCTGGCGATCCAGTCGGTGCTCTCGATGCCCGAGCCCGGTCCCCAGAAGCGGAAGAGCGGGAACGGGCCGAGCTCCGCCTGCAGCTCGTCGCGCAGCGCGGCGGGGTGCGTCCAGCAGTCGGGCACCTTGCGGCCGTCCGCGCGGTACTGCGGCCGGGGCGTCACCGCCACGTCGACATCCGAGCCCATGTTGAACCACCAGAAGGTGTTGGCCACCGAGGGGCGCGGCCTGCCCGCGGCGCCGGCGCGCTCGCGCAGCGTGTCCCACAGCTTGGGGCCCTGCACCAGGCGGTTCGACTGCTTCCAGAAGTGCACCTCGCCCAGCTCGCGGTCGAACCAGCCGTTGCCGACGATGCCGTGCCGCGCGGGCGCGGCGCCCGTCAGCATCGAGGCCTGCACGCTGCACGTGACCGCGGGCAGGTCCGCGGTCAGCGTCCGGATGCCGCCCGAGCGCTGCGCGAACGCCTGGAGGCGCGGGCACTGCCTGCGCGCGAAGACGCTCGGCGAGAGTCCGACGACGTTGAGCACCGCGACGCGCACGCGGGCAGGATAGGTGCGAGCGCACGGTCGACCTGCGGCGCCCACCCGCGGTTGGCGGCCGGGCTCGCCGGGCTCGGGTGGAGCACCTGGAGCACGGGGGGAAGTTGCCGCGCGTCGTTCGCCATTCCGTCGAGCACTGCCTGCGCGCGCTTGGCCGCGAACGCGCCGAATCCCACCACGTGCGCGGGTCGGAGCGCCTCGATCGCCGCGCCGAGCGCCTCGTCGCAGGCGGACTCCAGCTCGCGCGCGGCGCGCGCGTTGGCGCCGGTGCGCGGCAGCCTGTCGGGCGTGAGGTTCGCGCCGCCCGCCGCCATGAAGGCGAGCGGGCACCAGTTCCACACGAAGGCCTCGCGGAAGAACGCCTCCGGCGTGCCGAAGCGTTCGCGTGCCCAGGCCCAGACGCGGGCGCCGCTGACCTCGCTGCGTGCGCAGGCCAGCCCGTCCACGGGCCGCTTGGGGTGCATGGCGGGCGGCATGCCGATGCGCACGCGGTCCGGCGTGATGCCCAGGAACTCGCGCACCGCGCGCACCTCGCCGAACGGCACGCCCGTCTGCGCCATGCCGAACGGGCCCGGGTTCATGCCCACGAACAGGATCCGCGGCCGCGGCCGCGCCATGCGCAGGAATGCCCGATGCGCCTGCCACGCGTAGTCGAGCGGGTTGTAGGTGAACGCCACCGGCGCGCCCAGGCGCACCGCGGCGCAGCGGTCGCGCAGGCGCGCGGCGATGCGCTCGAGCGCCGGCGCCGCTGCGCGAGCCGCCACGTCAGATCTCGTACCGCAGGCCCGCGTAGAGGCGGATGTCGTTCTGCAGCGCGGTCGGCGGCGTGACCACCGACTGGTACTGCCAGCGGACGCCGCCGAGGATCTTGAGGCCCTTCAGGTCGGCGACGTCCATCGTCCACTCCGTGCGGAAGAGCGTCAGGTAGTTGCCGAAGTCGGCGAAGTCGGGCGTGATCCAGAAGCTGCCCACCAGCGCCTGGCTCTCGGAGATCTTCCAGTCCCACTCGATTTCCGCGTACAGCTGCGCGTCGCCGACGTTCTCCGTGCCGAACTCGTACGTGTAGCCCGCGCCCACCTTGCCCAGCAGCTTGGCCGGCGGCAGCTGCAGGAACTCGTAGCCGAGGCCACCCCAGGCCGACAGGCGCTGCTCGAAGCTCTGCAGCGGCGCCCACTGCGCCTGGAACTTGCCGAACCACAGGGCACGCGTGTTGGAGACGAAGCGCCGGTCGTAGGTGCTGGTGAAGAGGAAGTTGTTGTCGGTGGTGGAGCCGTCGACGACCTTGAAGAAGTACTCGGCGTTGTTCGACCACTTGTCGACGTCCTTCTCCTCGTAGATGGCGCTTGCCGCCACGCGGAAGTCGAGCTGCTTGTTGGCGGCGCTCACGTAGTTGACGTTGCCGTCGAAGAGGAGCTTCCAGGGCGAGGGCACCGCGGGCGGGGCGGGCGGCACCTTGGCGGCGTCGTCGGCGGGGTTCACCCCGTCCTGGGCGCGCGGCGCGTCCATGTCGGCGTTGGCGGCGGGCTGCGCCTCCTGGCGGACGCGGTCGCCGTCCGCGGACCCGGGCGCGGAGTCGGCCGCGGCCCTCGCTGCGGCCTCGTCGGGAGGCACCGCGGCCATCGAGGCGATGTTCTTCCTGCTGAGGGTGACCTTGCCCAGCACCGGGTGCTCCACCACCACCTCGTCGGCGGTCTCGGAGACGAGTCTGGCGCGGAGGGCGTCGCCGGAGCTCAGGGCGACGATCACCGGCTGGCCGGGCACCGGTGCCGGCACGGGCTCGGGAGCGGGCGCCGGTGCGTTCTGTGCCAGGGTTGCCGGAGCGGCGCAGAGCGCCAGGGCGGCGACGATCGATAGGTGCCTCATGCGTGTGTCCTCGTCTGCCGGCTCCGCCGGCGGGTGCGCAAGGTACCGGGAACGCCGCGGCGCGTTGCGTCGGTTCCGCGCCATGGGCCGGGGGTCGGCGTTGACCGGGTCGTTCCGGGTTCCGTAGTCTCATCGCATGCCCGCTCCCGTCCGCTCCCGCTTCGCGATCGCCGTCGCGCTGGCGCTTGCCGCCGCGGCGCTCCCTGCCGGTACGGGCTGCGCGACGGCCAAGAAGAAGTCCGAGTTCGGAGCCGCCTCCTCGATGCTCCGCGACGAGCGCATCTCGCGCCGCGAGCTCGAGGGCATGTCGAACGACTTCGCCGACAAGTACTTCAACTACATCCTCGACGCCAGCGAGGCGGTCATGCAGGGGAACGAGGACCTGCAGCAGCGCCGCGTGATGAACGGCATGCGTCTGCTCGCGGTGTCCAGCATGTACGACATCGCCACCAGCCCGGACACCCTGATGCAGCTGGTGAACCAGATGGTGGTGGTCACCCTGCAGAACTACTACTGGGTCGACTCCGGCCGCGCCAAGTGGATGTGGGGCGACCGGTCGCAGCGGCTCGTCGAGAACCTGCGCCGCGCGCGCGAGGACATCTGGGACAACGCCGCGCGCGTCTTCACCGACGAGCAGATCGAGGAGCTCGACCTCCTGATCGCCACCTGGTGGAGCCGGCGCGGCGGCTCGCAGTTCGTCTCGTACGTCCGCGTCGGCGACGTCATGGCCGAGCGCGGCAGGGAGATGGTCGAGGCCGTCCGCGGCGGCGGCGGGCTGTTCGACCCGATCGACCGCGTGACCGACGTGGCCGAGGACACGCGGCTCTCCGTGGAGCGCACCTTCTTCTGGGCGAAGCGCGTGCCGCTCTTCGCCAACTGGCAGGCGGACGCCCTGATGTACGACGTGCTGGTCACGCCCGAGGTGCAGGAGTCGCTCCGCAACTACGACAAGGTCGCCGGCACCTTCGCCACCATG
>JBILFU010000062.1:0-8784 GCA_044351405.1 Phycisphaerales bacterium | reverse complement strand
CCGACGGCCGCCCGCTGGAGGGCGGCGGGGTCCGCCCCGACAACGCACGACCGTACGACCGCGCCGACTACGCACGCGAGGGCGACCCCGCGCTGGCGGAGGCGGTGCGCTGGATCGCATCACGCACCGAACGCACGGCCCCGAGGCCGCAAGGATCACCATGAAGCTCGACCGCACCCGCATCGTCCGCCCCGCCGCGCTCGCGGCACTCGCCCTGGCCGCGCTCGCGCACGCGCAGGCACCGGCCGCCCCGGCGAAGCCCGCGCAGCCTGCCGCACCCGCGCCTGCCGCGCCCGCGAAGCCCGCGGCGTCGGCCCCCGCACCGGCCGCCGGGCCGAAGGAACTCCCGTTCGAGGGCGCCAAGCCTTCCGCCAGGGACGTGCTGCGCAAGCACCTCGAGGCGGTCGGCGGCGAGACCGGGTGGTCGACCAAGTCGCAGATGCGCACGACCGGCACCCTCGAGATCCCGTCGGCCGGCCTGAAGGGCACGCTCGAGATGATCGCGCTCACGCCGGACAAGGTGCTCACGACCGTCGACATCGCGGGCATGGGGAAGACCAGTTCGGGCACCGACGGGACCGACGGCTGGTCGATCGACCCGATGCGCGGCCCGGCGCTGATGGGGCCCGCGGAACTGGCGCAGCTGCGGCAGGACGGCGACTTCCTCCGCGACCTCGCGCTCGCCCGCGAACCCGGCAAGGCCGAGGTCACCGGCCTCTTCGACTTCGAGGGCGCCCCCTGCTGGCGCGTCACCCTGCCGGCGGAGGGCGGCGCGAAGGAGTCGCACCGCTTCTACGACCGCGAGACCGGCCTGATGCGCGGCGTGTCGATGAAGATGCCGACGCCGATGGGCGAGATCCCGGCCACCGTCGTCTCGACCGAATACAAGGACTTCGGCGCCGTGAAGGTCGCGACGCGCACCGTGATGAAGGTGATGGGCCAGCAGCAGGTGATGACCGTCGATACCGTGGCCTGGGAAGGCGTGGACCCGAAGGCGTTCGAGCTCCCCGAGGAGATCAAGGCCCTGAAGTCCGCGGCCGAGAAGCCCGCCGACGCGAAGCCCGCCGACGCGAAGCCCGCCGGAAGGTGAGCCGGGCGCGAACCACATGAGCTCCCCCGCAGCCGTCCGCCTCTCCGCGGTCACGAAGCGCTTCGGCAAGGTCGAGGCCGTGCGCGGCATCGACCTCGAGGTGCCGCGCGGTTCGCTCACGGGGTTCATCGGCCCGAACGGCGCCGGCAAGAGCACCACCATCCGGATGATCATGTCGATCATCCACCCCGACGAGGGGCGCGTGGAGGTGCTCGGCTCGGACGCGATCCGGGCGAAGGACCGGATCGGCTACCTGCCCGAGGAGCGCGGCCTGTACCGGCAGATGCGCGTCGCGGACTTCCTCCGCTACATGGCGACGCTCAAGGGCGTCCCGTCGGCGGGGCTGCGGCGCACGATCGACGGCTGGCTCGAGCGCGTGCAGCTGCCGGACGTCGGCCGAAAGCGCTGCCAGGAGCTCTCCAAGGGCCAGCAGCAGAAGATCCAGTTCATCTCCTCGGTGATCCACGAGCCGGAGCTCGTGATCCTGGACGAGCCGTTCAGCGGCCTCGATCCCGTGAACGCGCGGCTCCTCAACCGCCTGATCCGCGAACTGAGCGACCAGGGCCGCACGATCATCTTCTCGACGCACGTGATGCACCAGGCGGAGGCGCTCTGCGACCGCATCGTGCTCATCAACCGCGGCGGGAAGATCCTCGACGCGACCATGCCCGAGATCCGCGCGCGGTTCGACCCGCGCACGGTGCACGCGGAGCCGGTCTCCGGCGGCGACGGCTGCGTGCGGGCGCTCGCCGGCATCCCGGGCGTCGAGCGCGCGGCCTGGATTCCCGCGCGCCACGGCGCGGAGCTCACCGTCGCCCGCGGCGCGGACCCGCAGGCCGTGATGCGCGCCGCGATGGACGCGATGCCGATGCGCGCCGTCGAGCTGCGGCGCACCACGCTCGACGACGTGTTCGTCGAGCTCGTCGGCGAGGCGCTTCCCCCGAGCGAGGAGTCCGGCAATGGCTGAGGCAAGGACCGACCGTCGCGACCCCGCCGCCGTGCGCCGCGTGCTCGCGGTGGCGTGGCGCGAGTTCCGCCACACCGTGCTGACCAAGGGCTTCATCTTCGGCGCGCTCCTGATGCCGGTGATCATGCTCGTGGTCGTCGTCGCGGTCGGCGCGCTCGTCAACTCGAAGATGGCGCCGGTCTCCGGGACGCTCGCGGTGATCGACCCGAGCGGCACGGTGTGCGCCTTCGTACCCGAGGGGCTGTCGCCGGAGGCCGCGCGCGCGGAGATCGAGGACGCGCTCGAGCGCAACTCGACGATCCTCCCGGGAGACGCCGCGCGGCAGGCCGCGGTTCAGGCCGCGGCCACGGCGCCCGCGGTCGACATCCGCGTCGAGCAGGTGACGGACGCGGCGCAGGAGGAGGCGCTGCGCGCCAAGGTGCAGGCGGGCGAGCTCGTCGGCCTCGCGATCGTGCCCGCGGAGCTGCTCGCCGCCCGGCCGGCGGACGCCGCCGGCGAGCCCGCGGCCCTCGTGCTCCTCGTGCCGACGAAGAGCCCGCCGCGCGTGACCGAGCTCCTCGAGAGGGCAGTCGCGGACGCCGTGGTGCGGGCGCGCGTCGCGAGGGCGGGAAGCGACTACGCGACGCTCGATGCCCTGCTCAGCCGGCCGAGGCCGGCGGTGAAGCGCGTCTCGCCGGAGGGCGCGGTCGCCGACGAGAGCCGCGCGGCGAAGATGCTGCTTCCGATGGGATTCATGATGCTCCTCTGGATCGCCACGTTCACGAGCGGCAACTACCTCCTGACGACCACCATCGAGGAGAAGTCGAACAAGGTGATGGAGGTGATCCTGAGCGCGGTGAGCCCGATGCAGCTCCTGTGCGGGAAGATCCTGGGGTACGCGGCGGTCTCGGCGCTGATGCTCGGCATGTACGGCGCGCTCGGCATGGCGATGCTCGCCGCCGCGGCGATGGCCGACCTCGTCTCGCCGGGACTCCTCCTCCTGCTCGCCGTCTACTTCGTGATGGCGTACGCGTTCGTCGCCGTGATGATGGCGAGCGTCGGCAGCGCCGTGAACGACCTGCGGGAGGCGCAGAGCCTGGTGACGCCGGTGATGCTCGTGATGATGGTGCCGCTCATGCTGTGGCTGCCGATCAGCGAGCAGCCGAACGGATGGCTGGCCACCGTCGCGAGCTTCGTGCCGCCCGCCATTCCCTACGTGATGGTGCTGCGCGTCGCCGCCAGCAGCGAGCCGATCGCCGCGTGGCAGGTGGCCGCGAGCGTCGTCTGGGGCTTCGCGTGGGTGTTCGCGTTCCTGTGGTGCGGCGCCAAGATCTTCCGCGTCGGCGTCCTGATGCAGGGGAAGCCGCCGTCGCCGCGCGAGCTCCTGCGCTGGATCCGCATCGCCTGACCGGGCGCCCCTCGGGTACGGCACGGCTACAGTCCGCGGGGTGCTCGACGTCCTGGTCCTGTTCCTCGCGGCCGCCTGGCCGGTGGTCGCGTTCGCGGCGCTCGCCGTGGGCGTGGCCTGGTGGTCGCTGTTCGGCGACAAGCCCCGGGGAAGGCGGCGCTGCCCGCGCTGCTGGCACGACCTGTCCAAGACCCCGGGCATGACCTGCGGCGAGTGCGGCTTCGTCGCCCGCCGCGAGCGCCAGTTCGCGCGCGCGCGCAGGCGCTGGGGCCTGGCGGCGTCCGCCGTGGCCGCCACCGTCGCGGTGGCGGTCGTCGCGCAGCTCAGCATCCTCGGGTCCACCTGGCCCGGCTACCTGCCCGACGCGGTGATCGTCCGGCTGCCGCGGATCGCGGGCATGGTGCCGCTGCCGAAGGCGGCGGAGCGCGAGCTGGAGCGTCGCGTGGCGCGCGGCGCGCTGGACTCGGGCGAGCTCCTCGACCTCGTCGGCGCGGCCGCGCGATCGGGTCGCGCCGCCGGCGCGCGCGACGATGCGCTGGCCCGCGCCCTCTCGGATGCCGTCGATGCGCTGCCCGAGGACCTCGCGCCCCGGCAGGATGATCCGGTGGCCGTCGCGTCCGCGCGACGGGCGGCGCTCGCGGAGTGGCGGCGGGGCATGGACGCCGGACTCGGGCGGCTGCCCGCATGGGTGTCGGTGGAGCTGCCGGCACGCGCGCCCGCGGGGCTTCCGGTGCCGGCAGCGGTCCGCGCCACCGCGTGGGGCCGTGCCTCGGAGTGGCGGATCCGTCCGCGGGGTTCGCCGGAGTGGCTTGTCGGCGAGGGACTCGCCGGCATCCGCGCCCAGCCGCGCGCGGCCCCGATCGACCTTCCGCCCGCGGACGCGCAGGGACGGGTGCGCGCCACGCTCGAGTTCCAGCGACGCGACCGCCGCGCGGAGGACGGATCGTGGGGCGCATGGACCGACCTGCCCCCGGTCGAGGTCGACGGCACCGTGCTGCCGCTCGACGCCGCGGACTTCGCCGACGCGGCCGGGCCCGGGCTCGACGCCGCGGTGCGCAATGCCTTCGACGGCCCGGTGGTGGTCTGGGAGCGCGGCGAGCGGGCGGCCGCGTTCCGCTTCTCGCTCCGCGAACTCGCGGGGCCGGACCGCGCCGGCGTGCTCGTGGGCGCGGTGGTCGAGCTGCTCGAGGGCGGCGAGCCGCGCCGCCGTCTCCGCTTCTGGTGCGACTGCAACGACGACCGGTCGGCCGGCTGGCTGGTGGAGTCCGAGGACGGGGCCGCACTGGAGCGATTGCGCGCGCTGACGGCGGAACGGGCCGCCGGGCCGGCGCCCCTTGCCCTGCCCGGCTGGACGGTCCGGATCCGGTCGGACCGGGCGGCCGCGGCCCGGTGCCTCGCGGGTCCGAGGGCCCCTTCGGGCCCTGTCCGGGCCTGGTCGGGGTCGGTCGAGTTCCCCGCGCAGGTGGTCCGGGACCCGGACTCCGGGCCGCCACGGAGCTATCGGCTGGATAACGCGGACCGAAATCCGTAAGGAACGGTGAAGAACCCTGATGCGGGGGACCGGGGAATCACGCCTCCGACCTCGGAGAGACGGACCAGGGCCTCCCTTACCCCCCGCGCCGACCCTTTCGGCGGAGTCCGTCATGCAGTTTCCCTTCGGCAACCTCCCCAGCAACAACTTCCCGTCGATCGTCGAGGACCTCGGCGCCCCGGCCGCCGTCTGCCACGCCCAGGTGCGGCAGGGCAGCGCGGAGCACGAGTGGCTCAGCCCCGAACGCTCAGACGGGCTGCGCTACCAGTGCCGCACGGCACGCATGACGGTGGCACGGGACCGCGCCTCGGCCGCGTCCGACGGCGAGGTGATCGAGCTGGACCTGGTGGTGGCGCGTGCGCAGGAGTGCGCGACGCTCGACATCCTCTGCCGGCTTCCCGCGGACAGCTGGATCCTGGTGACGGACGCGTCGGACCGCCAGCTCATGCCCCCCGCCTTCGAGGACCGGGAGCACCGGGTGCGGATCGCGCTGCCGGAAGGCGCGGTCAGGATCAGTGCGAGGCTTGGGGACGGCGCGCGGCTGAGCGTGCGGGTCGGTCCTGCGGGCCGCTGAGGCTCGCGCAGAGCTCCGAGAGTGCCGAGGACATCTCGTGCGCGGTCGCGAAGCGATCCGCCGGATCCTTGGCGAGTGCCTTGGCGAAGAACGCGTCCGCGGGGAGCCCCTCCGGGAGCTCCATCACCGAGCTGAGCGGGCGGGCCGGCTCGGCGATGACCGCGCGCAGGACCTCCGCGGAGGTCTGCCCGTCGATGTCGTACGGCAGTTGGCCCGAGAGGAGCTCGAAGGCGACCACGGCAAGCTGGTAGAGGTCCGAGCGCTGGTCCGCGTGGCGCGCGCGTCCCGACGCCTGCTCGGGGCTCAGGTAGCTGAGCGTGCCGACGATCTGGCCCGTCAGGGTGTGCTCGTGGCGGGACTTGAGTTCGCCGTGGGTGACGCGGGCCGCCCCGAAGTCGATCAGGCGGGGGCAGCCGCGGCGCTCCACCAGGATGTTGCCCGGCTTGATGTCGCGGTGCACGATGCCGTACGCGTGGGCCACCGTGAGCGCCTCGGCCACCGAGCGCACCATCTCAAGCCGGCGGCGGAGCGGGACGCGGCGATCGCGGCAGTGCGAGCGGATGTCCTGGCCGTCGACGTAGTCCATCACCAGGTAGGCCGATCCGCACTCGAGGCGTCCGGCCGCGCGCAGCGACACGAGCGACGCATGGCGAAGCTTGGAGAGCAGGCGCCACTCGCGGCGGAAGCGTCCTTCGGCGGCGCGGCCGGCGCCGTCGAGCTGCACGACCTTCACCGCGACCAGCTCGCCCGAGGCAAGCTCGCGGCACAGGTGGACGACGCCCATCCCGCCACGGCCGAGTTCGCGCACGAGCTCGTAGCCGGAAGGCAGGGACGCCGCGCGCGGCGCGGCCGGTGCCTCCGCGGACGAGCAGTCCCACGCGGATCCGGAGTCGACATCGGCGGTCAGCAGGGCGCGCACGAGCGAGAGCAGCGCCGAGTCGTCGCCGCAGGCATCCTCGACGAACGTCCCGCGCTCCTCGGCCGGCATGTCGCAGGCGCACGAGAAGACCGCGCGCGCACGCCGGAGCCGGTTCACGCGGGCCGGGTCGGCCGCGCGCGGCTGCAGCTCCGAGGATGTGCGGGAGTGATCGCTCATACCTTTCCCTTGTCTTTCGATCCGTCGGCAGGGGCTCAGCGAGAGCCGGGTTCCTCGCGGTCCTCGTCGGGCAGCTCGATGCCCAGCTTCTGGGCCAGGAACGCCCGTCCGAACCGCCAGTCGCGGTTCACCGTCGGCCGGGAGACGCCGAGCGCCTCGGTGATCTCGGGAATGGTCATGCCGGCGAAGACCTTGCACTCCAGGACGCGCGCGGCGCGCTCGTCCATCTCCGAGAGTTCCTTGAGGGCCTCGTCGATCGCCAGCACGTCGGCGGGGTCGAGCGAATCGGCCTGCACGAAGGCGAGCGCGGCATCACCCGTGCGGCGGGCGGCACCCCGCTTGGCGGCGCCGCGGGAGCGGGCGTGGTCGACGAGCACGCAGCGCATGGCGTGCGCGGCGACGGCCATCAGGTTGCTGGCGGCCGCGAACTCGCCCGGGTCACGGTGCGCAAGGCGCAGGAACGCCTCGCTCACCACCGCCGTCGGCTGAAGCGTGTGGCTCGCGCGCTCCTGGCGCATGAGCACGGCCGCCATCGAGCGCAGCTGCGGGTAGATCTCTCCGAAGCCATCGGCGATGGACTTCAGCGATGGGCCCTTGCGCTGCTCGGGCGAATTGTCTTGGGGCTGGCCGGCCTCCGAATCGGAAGCCTGCCGCACGGTCCCTTCCTTCACCTGTGACACACTGCTCACTGGTATTCCCTCCTGACCGCGTGACCGTAACCCCAACTCCCATCAAGTCAAACAACAGCGGAGATGGTTGTCGGAAATCGCATCTTGCGGCCAGTGCGTCGCTGCGCGGGGATGCCGATACCGAACGAGACGGGAGCCTGGGGCGGTCCGCCGTGCGTCCTATAAGCAAAAACGCCGCACGCGTACCCGAAGGCACGCGTGCGGCGTTGAGAAGGTTGGCCGGCGAAGATCGGTGGTCGCCTGCCTTGTGACCTTGGAGGCGCAGAAGACCCGGGAACCGCATCACGTCCGCTCAACGAATTCGGAAGATTCCGGGCGGCGCTTCCGCGTCCTTACACTCGACCCATGTTCTCGTCCCTCTGGGCACCGTGGCGCATGTCCTACATCCGGTCCCTGGAGTCCCGGGCCGCCACGGCCGCGGCCGGGGGCCAACCCGCGTCGGGCAATTTCCTGGCCGCCGCGTGGTCGCGGCCCGACCTCGACCGCGAGCAGCACGTCGTGTTCCGGGACCAGCGGGGGCTGATCCTGCTCAACCGGTACCCGTACACCAACGGCCACCTGCTCGTGGCCCTGGGAGAGGTCCAGCCGTCCATCGAGCGGTACCGGCCCGAGGACCGTGCCCACTTCTGGAGGCTCATGGAGCTGGCGATGGACCTCTGCCAGCGGACCTTCGACCCGCAGGGGATGAACGTCGGACTGAACCTCGGGCGAGCCGGCGGGGCAGGCCTGCCCGAGCACCTTCACGGCCATGTGGTCCCTCGCTGGGCGGGCGACACGAACTTCATGAGCGTGATCGGCTCCACCCGCATGATCCCCGACTCGCTGGAGCGCGCGTGGGAGGCCTATCGGGCCACCCTGGCCCGGCCCGAACCCTGAGCACGAGCCGCACGGCACAAGGCCCGCCTCGACCGAGGGTCGGGGCGGGCCTTGGGAATTGTCTCCGTGATGCCGATTCAGCGGCGTCGGCGTCCGGCGACCAAGCTCGCCACCCCGAGGAGCGTCACGGCCCCGGGGGCGGGGACGAACTGGTAGCGGGCCTGGCTGGTCTGGCCGGTCACGCCGTCCTTGATGGAGGCGCTCGCGGCGAACTTGAAGGTGCCGCCCGTGCCGTCGCCGATCTTCCGGTCGTTGCCGGCGACCACCAGGTGCGCGCACCAGATGCCGTAGGTGGCAGCAGACGAGTCGGCGGGCGCGCCTGCGTTTCCGGAGAGCTTGGCGCTGTCGGTCCGCGCGAAGCCGCCGGCCCAGGCCGACATCAGCTCTGCGGCGTTGTCCACGGACGTCGGATCGCCCGTGTACCAGCCCGCGCCCGAGTTGGCAGGCGGCGCGAAGGGAATGGTGGTCGCCGCGGCCGAGGCCGGGGTGGCGTTCCACGAGGTGCCCGTGAAGTTCGGGTCGCCGACGGTGTTGGTCGAGGCGTAGTACTCGCCGCCGTAGGGGGCGCCCGAGA
>JBILFU010000061.1:0-8888 GCA_044351405.1 Phycisphaerales bacterium | reverse complement strand
TTCGCGACGGCGGCGCAGAAGCTCGACTACCTGCGGGACATGGGCATCAACGCGATCGCCCTGATGCCCGTCAACGAGTTCGCCGGCGACTACAGCTGGGGCTACAACCCGGCGCACCCGTTCTCCGTGGAGTCGGCCTACGGCGGGCCCGACGCGCTGAAGAGCTTCATCGACCAGGCGCACGCGCGCGGCATCGCGGTCCTGGGCGACGTGGTCTACAACCACTTCGGCCCGCAGGACATGTCGCTCTGGCAGTACGACGGCTGGAGCACCAACAACGAGGGCGGCATCTTCTTCTACCAGGACTACCGCGCCGACACGTGGTGGGGCCCGCGCCCCGACTACGGCCGCGGCGAGGTCCGCAGCTACATCCGCGACAACATGATGATGTGGCTCGAGGAATTCCGGATGGACGGGCTGCGCTTCGACGGCACCAAGTTCATCCGCATGGTCGACCTGCAGGGCCCCGACATCCCGGAGGGCTGGAGCCTGATGCAGTGGTGCAACGACTCCGCCGACGGGCACGCAGCCGACAAGCTGATGATCGCGGAGGACCTCGGCGAGAACGAGTGGATGACGAAGCCCACGGGCGCGGGCGGCGCGGGCTTCGACACGCAGTGGGACGGCGCGTTCGCCTTCCCGGTGCGCGCGGCGCTCGAGGCCTCGAGCGACTCCTCGCGCGACATGTTCGCGGTGCGCGACGCGATCCGCAAGTCCTACAACGGCCAGA
Organism: Phycisphaerales bacterium; assembly: GCA_044351405.1. GTDB lineage: Bacteria > Planctomycetota > Phycisphaerae > Phycisphaerales > SM1A02 > UBA966. The sequence goes on along the minus strand of JBILFU010000061.1, from coordinate 8,158 downwards.
TGCAGCAGCGGATGATCTACACCGAGAGCCACGACGAGGTGGCCAACGGCCGCACCCGCGTCCCCGAGGCGATCTGGCCAGGCAACGCGGGCAGCTGGTTCAGCCGCAAGCGCTCGACGCTCGGCGCGGCACTGGTGATGACCTCGCCTGGCATCCCGATGCTCTTCCAGGGCCAGGAGCTCCTCGAGGACAAGTGGTTCACCGACACCGACCCGGTCGACTGGTCGAGGCTCACCACCTACGCGGGAATCAACCAGCTGTACAAGGACCTGATCCGCATGCGCCGCAACCTCGGCGGCGTGACCAGGGGCCTCACCGGCTACTTCACGAACGTCCACCACGTCAACAACGGCGCCAAGGTGATCGGCTACCACCGCTGGGCCAACGGCGGCGCCGGCGACGACGTGATCGTCCTGGCGAACTTCAGCGCGACCAGCTTCCCGAACTACCGCATCGGCCTGCCGCGCGGCGGCACCTGGCGGGTGCGCTTCAACAGCGACTGGTCGGGCTACTCGGGCGACTACGGCAACTACGCCGCCTACGACATCGTCGCCGATCCGTGGGCCTACGACGGCCTGTCGCACAGCGGCAACTTCCGCCTGGGGCCGTACAGCGCGGTCATCTACAGCCAGAGCCCGCCCAGCCGGTTCGACCTCAACGGCGACCTCGTCGTCAGCGGCGCGGACCTCGGCTCGGTGCTGGCGCAGTGGGGCACGAACGGCACGGCGGACTTCAACGACGACGACGTCGTGAACGGCGCGGACCTGGGCCTGCTGCTCTCGGCCTGGGGCCCGGTCCCCTGACCGCGCCCGTCACCCGTCAGGCCCGCGACGCCTGGTACGCGGGCAGGTAGCCCCACGAGAAGTACTCGCCGACCATGCGGTCGGTGTTGAACTCGGCGGGCACGGTCTCCACCGAGCGCAGCGCGCGCCGGATCCACCGCATCGGGAGCCCGTCGGCGCCGCGGTCGTAGAACTCGGGCACCACCTCGTTCTCGAGGAGCGCGTAGAGGCTCTCGGCGTCCTTGCGGTTCTGCGACTCGCTGTCGGGGCTCTCGCTGCCGTCCCCGATCGCCCAGCCGTTGGTCCCGTCGTAGCTCTCCGGCCACCAGCCGTCGAGGATGCTGAGGTTGATGCCTCCGTGGAGCGGCGGCTTCATGCCGCTGGTGCCGCTCGCCTCGTAGGGGCGCAGCGGGTTGTTGAGCCACACGTCGCAGCCGGAGGTGAGCATGCGGCCCACCTCCATGTCGTACTCCTCGATGAGGGCCACGCGGCCCTGGAAGCCGGCGTCGTGCGCGAAGCGCCAGACCATCTGCGCGAACTCCTGGCCGCCCATGTCCTTGGGGTGCGCCTTGCCGGCGAAGACCAGCTGCACCGGGCGGTCCCTCGCGGTGAGGATGCGCAGGACGCGCTCGACGTCGTGGAAGACGAGCGGCGCGCGCTTGTAGGTCGCGAAGCGGCGCGCGAAGCCGATGGTGAGCGCGTCGCTCGAGAATGCCTCGCCGGCGCACATCAGGTCGAGCGGGCCCTCGCCGCGCGCCATCGCCTGGCGTCGCAGGCGCGCGCGCACGAACTCGACCAGCCGGTGGCGGAGCGCGCGGCGCATCGACCAGAACTCGGACGGGTCGACGGACGCCGCGGCCGGCCACGGGTTCGCGTCCGGGGCCGCGCGGCCGAGGTCGATGCCGACCGAGCGCCGCCAGAAGGAGCGCGCCTCGGGCGCGATCCAGGTGGGGACGTGCACGCCGTTGGTGACGCTTCCGATCGGGACGTCGTCGACCGGCAGGCCGAACGTCTCGGCCCACATCTCGCGGCTGACCCGGCCGTGCAGCTTGCTCACGCCGTTGACGCGCCCGGCGAGCCTCAGCGCGAGCACGGTCATGCAGATCGGGCCGTCGCCCGCACGCTCGCGTCCGAACTCGGCGAACGAGTCCTGCGTGAAGCCCGCGGTGCGGAGCGGGCGGCGCAGCGCCTTCCAGCACGCCTCCACGTCGTAGCGGTCGTGGCCGGCGGGGACCGGGGTGTGGGTCGTGAAGACCGTGGTCGCGCGCACGGCGGCGATCGCCTCGTCGAGGCTCATGCCGCGCGCCACCTTCACGGCGAGCCGCTTCAGGCCGGCGAAGGCCGCGTGGCCCTCGTTCAGGTGCCAGACGGTGATCTTCTCCTTGAGCTTCGCGAGCGCGAGCACGCCGCCGACGCCGAGCAGCACCTGCTGGCGCATGCGCAGGTCATGGTCGCCCTGGTAGAGGGCATGCGTCAGCGCGCGGTCGCGCTTGCGGTTGTCCGGGATGTCGGCGTCGAGCAGGTACAGCGGCACGCGCCCGACCTGCAGCCTCCACACCTTGGCGCGGACGCTCCGGCCGCCGATCGGGCAGTCGATCCGCACCTTCGTGTCCACCAGCGGCCAGCGGTCGAAGTCGTAGCTCGGGTGCAGCACGCGGGTGCTGCCGTCGCCACGCAGCTCCTGCAGGTAGTAGCCCTGGCGGTACAGCAGCCCAACGCCGACGAGCGGGATGCCGAGGTCCGAGGCGCTCTTCAGGTGGTCGCCCGCCAGCACGCCGAGGCCCCCGGCGTACTGCTGCATGCTCTCGTGGATCGCGAACTCGCTCGAGAAGTACGCGATGCGCATGCCCGGCACGTCGCCGCCGTGCTTCTCCTCGAACCAGCTGGCGGTCTCGTGGTACGCGCGGTGGGCATCGCCGGCCGCGGAGACGAGCTGCCGGAACCGCTCGTCGGCGAGCTTCGCCTCGAGCACGGCCGGGTCGATCGCGGCCAGCACGCCGCTCGGGGAGTGCTTGGTGGACTCCCAGAGCACCGGGCTCAGGGCCGCGAACGGCCGCTGCGCGGGCTCGTTCCAGCTGAACCAGCAGTCGGATGCGAGGGCCTGGAGGGACTCGAGCGTCCCGAACGGGTCGGAGATGCGCGGCAACGAACTGCGGGGCGGCATGGTTGGGGGATTCGGGCGCAGCGCGTCGCCGGATCACAGCCGGGCGGTCGCGAGCACGGAGTCGCGGATGCTAGCGGGACCGCGTCCGAGAAGCGCATCCGGCGCCATGCGCCAGCACCACTGTCCGCTGCCGAGGCCGGGCGTGTTCATGCGGGCTCGCCCGTCAAGCGCCAGGATGTCCTGCATGGCCACGACGGCGGTCCGGGCGGGGCTCCGGAGGGTCGCCAGGACCATCGACCGCGGCAGCCCCCGCCCGGCCGCCCGGACGCCATCCGCGCCGACGTAGGTCGCGTAGCGGGCCCGGGCGTCGGGCGGCAGGGTCTTCCACCAGCCGAGCGTGGTGTCGTTGTCGTGGGTGCCCGGGTAGGCGACGCAGTCGACCGGGTGCAGGCACGGCAGGTCGCCGCTCGACGGCCCGTAGAAGGCGTTGTGCACGAGCTTCATGCCGGGAAGCCCGAACCGCTCGCGAAGGGCGACGACCTCCGGCGTGACCGCGCCGAGGTCCTCGGCGACGAGCGGCAGGCGGCCGCACGCGCGCTCGACGGCCTCGAGCACCTCGCGGCCCGGCGTCGGCTTCCAGGAGCCGCGCATCGCGGTGCGCGCGGAGCCCGCGATCTCGTAGGCATGCACGAAGCCGACGAAGTGGTCGATGCGCAGCGCGTCGAAGCGCGCCAGGTTCTCGCGGATGCGCGCGACCCACCACGCGTAGCCGGTGCGGCGATGCTCGCTCCAGCGGTAGTGCGGGTGGCCCCAGAGCTGGCCAGTCGCGCTGAAGCAGTCGGGCGGCACGCCGGTGACGACGTCCGGGCGCCCGCGGCCGTCGAGGCGGAAGAGCCGCGGGTTGTCCCTCACGTCCGCGGAGTCGAGCGGCACGAAGATCGGCACGTCCCCGAGGAGGAGCACGCCGAGCCGCGAGCAATGATCGCGCAGCGCCGTCCACTGCAGGTCGAACTGCCACTGGAGCCAGGCGTGGAACTCGGGATCGGGCGCGGCGCCGTGGCGCATCGCGGCGAAGCGGCACCAGCCCGGCAGCCACGCGGCGTGGCGACGGCAGAATGCGCGGAACGACGAGGGCAATCCGCCGCGCGCGCGGCGCGCGTTCGCGTAGGCGCGCAGGAGGCGAGGCTCCTTGAAGCGACGGACCGCGGGCCAGTCGACCGGGCCCGATGCGCCGACGCGCGGCTCGCCGCGGCCGGGGCGGAGGTCCGCACGCGACAGCAGTCCCTCCGAGGCAAGTACCTCGAGGCTGATGAAGAGCGGCTCGCCCGCGAAGCTCGAGGTGCTCGCGTACGGCGAATCGCCGGGGCCGACCGGCCCGACGGGCAGCATCTGCCAGATGGTGAGGCCCGCGCCGGAGCACCAGTCCGCGAACGCGTGCGCGGCGGGGCCGAGGTCGCCGATCCCGTGCGGCGCAGGAAGCGACGAGACGTGGAGCAGGACGCCCGCACGTCGGCGGGCGAAGATCGCGGGCGCGGCGGCGCGGCGGGCGGCGCGCGGGGACAGGAGGCGGGAGGTCGGGCGGCGTGACATGGCTCGGGGGCCCTCGTTCACCTCGTGCGGCGCACCCAGGCACGCCCGCCGATCGCGGGCACGGTGGCCTTGCGCAGGCCGTCGTCGGCGAAGCCCGGCGTGCCGAAGGCGTCCTGCCAGCCGTCGCCCAACACCGACAGGTCGACCGAGGCCGGCCGCTCCGACGCGTTCAGCGCGACGAGCACCTCCTCGCCCTGCCCCGCGCGCACGAACGCCCAGACGTCCTGCGCGTCGTCGCAGAGCACGGTGCGGAACGAACCGGTCCGCAGCGCGGCGTGGCGGCGGCGCAGCGCGATCGCCTCCTTGTAGAAGGAGAGCATCGCGTCGTCGACGGCCTCGTCGGGGTTCTCCCACGGGCCGAGGTCCTTCCAGAGCATGGGGCGGCGGTTGTTGGGGTCGTTCGAGCCCCACATGCCGACCTCGTCGCCGTAGTACACCATCGGCGCGCCGACGTAGGTCATCTGCAGGAGCGCCAGCAGCCGCTGGCGGTCGCGCTCGCGCGGGCCGGGCTTGCGGGCGTCGTAGGTCGCGCCCTCCTGCTCGCGGTTCTGCTGGTTGTACGGTCGGTCGGGGTTGAGCGCCATGCTCGCCACCCGGTCCGTATCGTGGCTGTCGAGCAGGTTCATCATCGCGTACGAGCACTCGGCCGGGTACGCGACGCGCAGCTCGGCCAGCCGGCGGTCGAGCTCGGTCGACGAGATCCTGACCTTGCGGTCGATCGCCCACTGCACGGCGGGCTTGGCGAACTCGTAGTTCATCACCGCGTCGAAGGCGCGGCCGTCGAGCCATTGGTCGGCGCGCTCCCAGATCTCGCCGACGATGTACGCGTCCGGGTTGATGCGGCGCACCTCGCGGCACCACTCGTGCCAGAACGGGAGCGGCACCTCGTTCGGGACGTCGAGGCGCCAGCCGTCGATGCCGTCCGAGGGGTCGCCGTCGCCGTCCGGGTCCATCCAGCGTCGCGTCACGTCCATGATGTGCCTGCGTGCCGCGGCACTCGCGATCCCCCTCTCGGGGTCCTTGCGGAAGACGGGGAGCTCGCTGAAGCCCCACCACGCCTCGTACTTGAACGGGTCCCAGCTCGTGATGTCGAACCAGTCCGCGAATCGGCTCGCGGCGCCGTTGCGCTTGCAGTCCTGGAACGCCGGGTGGCCGGTGCCCACGTGGTTGAACACGCCGTCGATCACGACGCGGAATCCCATCCGCTTCGCCTCGCGCAGGAAGTCGAGGAAGCGCCGGTCGGTCGGCGTGAAGGTCCACGTGGCAGGATCGAGGAGGTCCTCCCCGGCGGCCGCCGCCGCGTAGTCGCCCTTGGTGCCGAAGTGCTCGTCGACGTGGACGTAGCTCGTCGTGTTGTACTTGTGCGGCGTCGATGCCTGGAACACGGGCATCAGGTAGAGCGCGTTCACGCCGAGCTCGCGCAGGTACGGAAGCCTCTCGCGCAGACCCGCGAGGTCTCCGCCGCCGAAGCGCGAGAAGACGAAGTGCTTGTAGAAGGTCTGCCCGTCCTTGCCCTCGTTGCCGAAGGGCTTGTACCAGTCGTGCTTCCAGGGGATGGTGCCGGCGGGGTCGTTCGCGGCATCGCCGTTGCGGAAGCGGTCGACCATCACCTGGTACCAGACGGCGTTCTTCGCCCAGTCGGGCGTGCGGAATCCGGCGGCGGCGGGGTCGAGCGAGTAGGTCTGCGGGTCGCGGGCGGTCACGGGGCCATCCTTGAGGACGAAGGTGTACGGGATCGCGGGGCCCGCTGCGGCGGGAAACATGACCTCCCACACGTCGAACGGGCCGTCGGCGCCGGCGCGGGACAGGGGAAGAGGGGAGCCGGCCGGGCCCCCGTGGGCGAGCGACACGGCCTCCACGTCGCCGGCGAGGGTGCGGTAGCGGAGCAGCCAGCCGTCGCCCGCGCGGCTCCGGTCCGCGGCGGAACCGGGGCGGTGCAGGATGCCGCCGCCCTCGATGCGGCCGTCGCCCCGGCGCGCGAGGGTCGGATCGAGGCCCGCGGCCGCGCCGAGGACCAGGATCGAGTTGAAGCCGCCGTTCTGGTCGTCCTGCATGCGCGGGTTCGCCGGGTCACGGATCCAGCGCGCGCCGTCGAGGACGAACTTGTAGGGGAACGCGCCGTCGGGGAGCGTGGCCTCGGCCTCGAAGTCGCCGGCGGCGCTGCGGGTCATCGCGATGGCGCTCGACTGCCATCCGGTGAACGAGCCCGCGACGCGGGCGGACTGCGCACCGGCCGCGTCGGCGGCGCGCAGCAGGAATCGCACCCGCCACGAGCCGTCCGCCGCAGGCCGCACCGACACGCTCGGGCACGGCGAGCGCGGCCCGTCGCGCGGCGGCACGGCGACCGGCGGGACGTCCGCGCCCGGCAGCGACGCGACGTCGTGCGCGGCGTACGCGGCGTGCGCGGTGCCGACCGTCGCGGCGACGAGGACCGCGGACATCGAGGCTGATATTCTTCGATCCATGCCTGAAGCGGGCGATTTCCAGAGCGTCGCAAGGATATGCGCGGCCGCGGTGCGGCGGGCCGGCCTTGCGTTCCGCTGGACGCTCGCGGGGGCGGCGGCGCTGCTCGTCGCGTGGGCCTTCGTCCGCGTCGCGGCGCGGGAATGGCGGCGCGCCGGCGAGGGCGACGGCCGCACGGTGCTGACCGTGCTCCACTGGTCCGGCGAGGGCGGGCCGGAGGAGGACGAGATCGTCGAGCGGTCGCTCCGCGACTTCGAGGCGGCGAATCCCGGCCTGCGCGTGCGCCGCATCAACCCGGGCGACGCCGGCAGCTTCTACACCAAGCTGCAGACGATGATGGCGGCCGGCGAGCCGCCCGACGTCTTCTACGTCGGCAACGAGCGCATCCCGAGCTTCGCGAGCCTCGGGCTCCTCGAGCCGCTCGACCGCTTCGTCGAGGCGGACGCGGCATCGACCGAGCCCGGCGCGCTGAGGCTGGGCGACTTCTACCCGCAGGTGGTCGACGCCTTCCGCTACGACGGCGAGAACGCCGGGCGCGGCACGCTCTGGGGCATCCCGAAGGACTTCACGACCGTCGGCTTCTACTACAACAAGGACGTCTTCCGCCGCGCGGGCGTTCCCTTCCCGAGGCCCGACTGGACCTGGGACGACTTCATCGAGGCGGCCCGCGCGATCGGCCGCTCGACCGGGCCCGACGGCGAGCGTCTCGTCGGCGCCGAGTTCGTGACCTGGCCCGCGATGGTGCGTGCCTACCTCTTCACCGAGGGCTGCGACGCGGTCGGCGCGTCGTGGGACGACCTGCGCCTCTCCGACCCGAGGTCGACGGCCGCGCTCGAGCGCCTGCGCGCCTGGCGCCACGACGAGGAGAACGCGCTCACGAGCGGCCGCAGCAAGCTCGCCACCGGAAGCGCCGTCTTCGCCACCGGCAAGGTCGGGATGGCAGGTCCCTTCGGCCGCTGGGTGGTGCCCGAGTACCGCCGAATCCGCGACTTCGACTGGGACTTCGCGCCCCTGCCCCGCGGCAGCGAGCGCGCGAACATCATCCTCACGGTGTCGTGGAGCATCTCTGCCCAGTCGCCGCACAAGGGCGACGCGTGGAAGCTCGTCCGCTGGCTCACGAACGAGGAAGGCCAGAAGGCGCAGGCACGGCTTGGGCTTGCCATCCCGTCGAACCGCGCCGCCGCCGAGAGCGATGCGTTCGTCGATGCCGCCAAGCCGG
>JBILFU010000060.1:0-8900 GCA_044351405.1 Phycisphaerales bacterium | reverse complement strand
AAGGTCGCGGTCGACGCCAGGCTGGTCGAGGCGTTGCCGTACACCGCGCTGCCGACGTTGGCAACGATCGGCGAGTGGTCCGGCGCGCTTTGGCCGATCGACAGCAGCGTGGTGGTGTTCAGCAACATCTTGGACTCGACGTTGAACCTCGAGACCACGACGCCTGCATCAGAGCTGTTTGCGAGGCCGGCGGACGACAGAACAGCCGCCAATGCCCAATAACTCTTCATTTTCGGTCCTTTCCGCTTCCCGATGCGGCCACCCTCCTCGGGCGACCGTCCAGAGGAGCAATAGCCCCGAATCGTCGCGAGGCAAGGAAGCGATGGCCGGAATGTTTGACGGTCGGGTAGTTTCCCCGAGGTCCGGTCGCTCCCGTGCGGAGGGCCGGGACACGATGACCGATACCTTCCCCCGTCCATTCCGTGGCCCGCGACACGAGCGCCGCCCGTCGGCGAGGATTCCCGCGCACCGCTTGATCCCCGGCGCCCTCCTTGGGGGCTTGCTGGCGCAATCGGCGTCCGGCCAGGTGATGAGCGTGCGGCCGACCGCCGGACTGGCGCCCTCGGGCTTCGATGCCAGCACCCGCATGCAGTTCGGCGCTTCGGTGCCGCCGAGCTACCAGGTCGCGGTGGTCGGCAACCAGGGCCTTGCGCCGGGCTTCAGCGCGCAGATCACGTCGGCACTCGAATCGGTGGTCACCGCCGCCGGAGGCCAAGGGGGCCTTGCCGTGGGCACGAGTCCGTCCATCTGGAACTCGCTTACCGGAGACGCGACCTTCCGGGTGGAATTCCTCGCCGTCGGCCCGCCGGGCGAGGGCCTCCTGATCGTCACCGTGAACGGCCCGGGCTTCGTGGGCCCGATCGTCCTGGCCGACACCGTCAACTTCGCCGGGACGCAGGGCCTCAACCTGAACTTCGTCGAGGGCGGCGGCGCGTTCTACGGCGACGTCCAGCTGACCGCCGGGGCGATCGTCACGCAGCCCCTCGGCCCGACGGGCAACTGGAGCGGCACGGAGGTCGCCGACTCGACCCTCAGCGGCTGGGACTTCTCCCAGAACTGGGCGCTCGAGGGCACGATGCGCTTCTTCCCGGGCGGCACCGGCGATGCGGAGCCGCGCCTGCAGATCGACATGCTGACCCAGGGCCTCGCGTACCAGCTCAGCGACCAGGGCGGGACCGGCCGCCCGGCGGTCGCCAACTACGGTTACGTGCAGGACCTGGTGGTGACCGAGGCCGACTTCCAGCAGGCGCAGTACGGCGGCGCGGACGGAATCGTGCAGGCGGAGATCTACTCCCGCGCGCCGGTCACCTTCGACATCGCGGCCGGCAGCACGGCGGAGCTCGCGGGCGGGCTGTTCGACCTCACCGCGGCGGTGCCCTTCGTGGAGCCGGCCGATTTCGGGGCCGCGTCGTTCGTCAAGGACGGCGAGGGCACCCTGATCCTGTCCGGCACCAGCGACTACCAGGGTCCCATGCGGCTCAACGCGGGCACCGTGGTGCTCCAGGACGCGTCCGGCGCCGGCGGGGCGGGCCTCGAGATCGGGACGGCCACGCTGCGACTGGAGACCGACCTGGCCTTCGCCGCGTCCCGGCCCGTCGACGTGCTGGCGGCCTCCGACGCGGTGATCGAGAGCCCGGCGCTCCGCACCATCGACTTCCGCTCCACGGTCACCGGCGATGCCGCGAGCAGCCTCACGCTGCGCCGCCTCGACATCACCTTCAACGGCGACGCCTCGGCGTTCCTCGGCGACCTGGCGCTGGACGAGTCGCTCTTCACGATGTCCGGCAAGGTGGTCGGCGGCTCGATGCTGGCCTCGAACGGGAGCTTCGTGGACGCGACGGGACAGGTCGGCCGCGACCTCGAGATCGCCTCCTCCGAGCTGCAGCTGACGGGCGGCGACGTGACGGTGCCGGGAACGCTCGACGTGCTAGGCAGCTTCGCGATCGACGGCGACTCGGTGCTGCGCGCCAACGTCTTCGTGCCGCTGGTCGGCGGCGCCGGGACCATCCGCCAGTCGGACCGGATCAACGTCAACTCGCCCGGCAGCACGGCCTCGATGGACGGCGAGCTCGTGGCGCTCCTCAACCGCGACGTCTCCACCGGTGCCGTGGTCCCGGGACGAGGCCAGGAGCGGACGTGGCGGATCATCGACTCGAGGGCCTCAGGCGGCGGCACGGGCGAGTTCTCCTCCGCGCGGCTCATCGTGTTCGACTCGACCGCCGGCGTGATCTCGGAGGTCGACCTTCCCATCAACACCGTGCTCTCCACGGACGTCGTGCAGTACCGCACCGCGTTCGACGCGGACGGCGCCACCATCACGCTCTTCGGGCTCGGCCCGGTCCCGGACACCGACGTGTTCGTCACGCCCTGCGGCACCTATTCGGGGACCGAGGTCAACGCGATCATCAACCGGCTCCTGCCGACCGAGGCCTTCGGCAACGAGGATGCCTCCGCGGTGGCCGGCGCCATCCTGCTCTACGAGAACCCCGCCGACATCCCGCCCGCCTACGCGGCCACGCAGCAGCGCAACCCGTACGCCGATCCGGACGTGATCCTGGACGCCAACGCGATGGCGGGGCGCGTGGCCATGCTGCGCCTGATGCAGGTGCGCGACGGCGCGCTGGGCACGGCGGCGGCGAACGCGGCCGACCCGCAGTCGCGCACCTCGGGCGCGGCCGGAACCGTGTACCCGAAGGACTTCGGCGCCCCGCTGAACGGCCCGACGCCCGACGAGGACACGCGCGTGTGGATGCGCGGCTACGGCTTCTACGAGAACGTGGACGGCGACGACTGCATCGGATGCGGCTACGACGCGTCGATCGGCGCCGCGATGGTGGGGATCGACTGGGCGACCGACGGCGGGGGCATCATCGGCGGCTTCGCAGGCATCGGACCGGGGTACATCGGCTACGACGTCGTCTACGGGTCCCAGCACGAGGACGTGGTGCAGGCATTCGCCGGCCTCTACGGCAGCCTGGTGCCCGAGGACGGGGTCACGTACCTGCAGGGGTTCGTCCTGGGCGGCTACTACGACTTCGACCGCACGCGCACCATCGCCATCCCCGACATGGTGGTGACGCGCACCGCCACCAGCGAGAACGAGGCGTGGTCGATCTCGGCGGGCGGCGAGGTGGGGCTGAACCTGCAGCTCTCCGACGACTTCTGGCTGCAGCCCTTCGCGGGGGTCACCTGGGGCCAGTTCTGGGGCAACGGCTACGGCGAGACCGGCGCCAAGAGCCTGAACCTGCGTGTCCAGGGGCAGAGCGCAAACGAGTGGCAGCCCACCGCCGGAGGCCGCCTGCTGTTCACCTCGCGGGAGGGGCAGCACGTGCTCTCGCCGTTCATCGGCTGCGCGTTCCTCGCGCAGATCCCGGTGGGCGACGGCTGGGCGCCGGTCTACACGAGCCAGTTCAACCTCAACCAGCCCACGCAGGTCCCGGGCAGCCCGGAGGACCGGTACGGCGGAGCGGTGCAGGCGGGACTGGAGTTCGCGCGCATCGACGGCGCGACGGCCTACATCGCCTTCGACGGCGCCTGGCTGACCGGGAAGCAGCGCCTGGGCGGCCAGGTCGGCGTGATGGTGCCGTTCTGACGGCGGCGTTTCGCGCGGAGCCCAGCCTTACGATGCCCGCGTGACAGCGACCGGCAGGACTTCGCGCGGCCTCGTCGCGGCACTCGCGCTGGCGGGGCTGGCGGCCGCCGCGTGGCGCGCCCCATGGGCCGCGCCCGCGCGCTTCGCAGGAGCGGCGCCGCCTTCCGTCGCCGTCGCGCTGCGGCCGCTCGGCTCCGTGGACCTGCCCGCGACCGTCCCCAGCGCGCATGCCTCGACGCTCGCCGTCCGCCCCGACGGCCAGGTGCTCGTCGCCTGGTTCGCCGGCACGCGCGAGGGTGCGCGCGACGTGGCGATCCACATGGCCCGTCTCGACGGCGGGCAGGTCGCGGACCACTGGGTGGCGCTCACGCGCGAGCGCCTCGCCGAGCTCTCCGGGCGCTCGGTGCGGAAGGTCGGGAACCCGGTCCTGTGGGTGCCGGCCGACGGCTCGACGCACCTCTTCGTCACCTGCGTCGGCGTGGGCGGCTGGTCCGGCAGCGGGGTCGTGCACCTGCGGTCGACGGACGACGGGCGATCGTGGGACCGCGCCCGGCGGCTGGTGCTCGCGCCGTTCCTCGACCTCGGGACGCTGGTCCGCGCGGCGCCGGTGCCGCTCGACGACGGCTCCGTGCTGCTCCCGTGCTACCGCGAGTTCCTCCACAAGCACGGGATCGCGGTCCGCGTCTCGCAGGACGGGCGGGTGCTCGATGCCGCGCCGATCCCCTCGCCGCTGCGCACGCTGCAGCCCGCCGTCGCGGCGACGTCCCCGTCAGATGCGGTGGCGGTGCTGCGCTGCGGCGACCGTTCGGTGGCGCGGGTCGTCGCGAGCCGGACGGCGGACGGCGGAGCCGCGTGGACCTCGGCCGCACCGATCGATGTCCCGAACCCGGACAGCAGCGTCGCCCTCGTGCGCCTGCGCGACGGCTCGCTCCTGATGGCCGCGAATCCCGCCGAGCGCGGGCGTTCGCGGCTTGCGCTCCTGCGTTCCACGGACGGCGGCGCCTCGTGGACCGACGAGGCGACCGTGGAACAGGGCGAGGAGGGATCGGAGTTCTCGTATCCCACGCTCGTCGCGTCGGACGACGGCGGCGCGTGGCTCTCGTACACCTTCCGCCGGACCGGGATCCGGGTCCGCAGGTACGCGGCGGCACCCCGCGCGGAGGCCGCGCCATGACGCACGCGGATGCATTCGGCCTGGTGTCGCAGGGCGTGATGGCGGCCGCCGTGCTGCGCACCGCGACGCTGGTCGTGCGACGCAACGGCCCGCGCGAAGGCCGCCCGCCGCGCGGCTGGGTGTTCGCGGTCGTGGTGGCCGCGTGCCTGCTGCTGCCGGTTCCGGCGGAATCCGTCGCCCGCGAGATGCGCGCGCTCTGGGGCGATCCGAGCGCGGTGACCGCCATCCTGCTCGCGCTCTACGCGGTGCGTCCGCGCGCGCTGCCGGCGCTGCCGCGGCCGGCGTCGCTCCTTGCGTTCGGGGCGCTGGCGGGCGCCGCGCTCCTCGGCCCGACCTTCACGGGCCGCCACCCGTGGGGTATCGACGTCCACGCCTGGGGCTTCCGTGCGTGGCCCGTGCTCGTCGTGACCGTGGCGTGGATGGCGCTCGCGTGGCGCCGGGGCGCGCCGGCGTGGGTTGCCGTCGCCGGTGCGGCGCTCGCGCTGTGGGGCTGCGGGTTCGTGCAGTCGGACAATGCGTGGGACGCCTTGGTGGACCCGTGGCTGGTGGGGTGGGCGGTGGTGATGGGGGTTGGGGGCCTGCTCGCGCGCGGCGGCGGCGGGGTTGGACCCGGAACGACGAAGCGGAAGGCGCTGGGGCCTTCCGCTTCGGAGTGAGGAGTCGGGCTGGCGGGATTTGAACCCACGACCTTTTGACCCCCAGTCAAACGCGCTAGCCAAACTGCGCTACAGCCCGAGGGGGCGAAGTATAGCGGCGCGCGCGGCATCAGGCTGACGCATAACGCATCACGTTGCGCGGCCGCGGGATCCCGCGCCGTCAGCGTCGGGGTCGCCTCCGAGGCGCGATCGAACCGGCGGCGAGAAGCGTGATGAGCGCGCCCGGACTCGGCACCTCGACCCAGTCGAGTCCATGCAGCGTGATGGTGCCCGTCCATGTCGCCCACGCGCCGTTCGGCCAGTTGGCGCTGAGCACGCCGAGGGCGACCATTGGTTCCGCGACCCCGCCGAAGCCGTCGAACGCGATGGGTTCGTCCAGCGTGATCGTGTCGATGCAGGTGGTTCCCGGGACGTCGGAGTGGCCGTTCGACCACGTGTAGTGCCTGAGGGCATAGAAGTTGAAGCCGCCTCCGATTTGCGCCGGACGTTCCGGCCCGGGTCCCCAGTTGATGAGCAGCAGCCCGATATCGCTCGCGAGCGTGCCCGCTGATCCGTCGTCCCGGACGACGTCAACCGAGACCGCGGTGAGCGCACCGGCTGCGTACGTCGTCGCCGTGGAATTCTCGTAGATCAGCGCCGACAGGATCGCGTTGTCGAATCGGGCCCCTTCGAGCTCGAAAACGATGCCTGACGCGCCCTTCGAGGTGATGGCCGCCGACAGAGCCAGCGCCGGAACGGTGCCCTTCATGCCCGGCTAGGCGCAGTTTGCCGCCCGTCCGCATCACGCTGGCCACTCCAGGCGGCGCCCGGTATCGTCGTCCAGCGGTGCTCTCCCGCCTCCGAGCCCTCTCCGCCGACCTCCGTGCTCGGTCCGCACGCAACTGGGTCGCGCGCTGCATGACCTGCGGATGCCGGTTTCCGTACCCGGGCATCCGGGTCGGCGCGTCCGGCCGCCCGTGCAAGCTCATGCGCTGTCCCCGCTGCCGCGGGTGGCGATGCTGCAGGGTGGAGCCGTCGTCGCCCTGACGGTGCGGCGCGGGAGCCGCGTCGTGCGCCCGGAGGGCGCCGTTCCGGTTTACCCTCCACCCTCCGTGCTCGGTCACCTGGTCCAGGTCGAGGTCGAGGAGCTGATCGCCCAGAAGAACTGGGCCGAGCTGCGGCACGTGCTCGAGGGGCTCGCGGACCCGGACGTCGCGGAGATCCTCACGGACCTCCCGACCGACGACGAGGGCCCGATCTTCCGGCTGCTGTCGCGCGACCGCGCCGGCGCCGTCTTCTCCTACCTGCCGGTCGAGCAGCAGGCGGAGCTGATCGCGTCGCTCTCGAGCGACCAGATGCGCGACATCGTCAACGCGATGACGCCGGACGACCGCGTGCAGCTCCTCGACGACCTGCCGGCCGAGGTGACGCGGCGCATCCTCGAGTCGCTCAACCCGCAGGCGCTCGCGGCCACGCGCAAGCTCCTCAACTACCCCGAGGACACGGCGGGGCACCGGATGACGCCCGAGTACGTGAGCGTCTCGCCGGAGATGACCGTCGCGGACGCGATCGATGCCATCCGCCGCGCGGACCGGCGCATCGAGACGCTCAACGTGATCTACGTCGTGGACGCGGCGGGCGGGCTGCTCTTCGACGTGAGGCTCGGGACGCTCGTGAAGGCGCTGCCTGGCACGCTCGTGCGCGACCTCGAGCATCCGCAGCTCGTCTCCATCCCCGCGCGCATGGACGTCGCCGAGGTGGTGCGGCTCTTCAAGCGCTACGACCGCTCCGCGCTGGCCGTGGTCGACGAGCGCGGCCACATGCTCGGCATCATCACCGCCGACGACGTGCTCGACATCCAGCAGGAGGAGGAGACCGAGAGCCAGCTCCGCTTCGGCGGCGTCGCGGCGGTCGACACCACCTACGAGCGGACGCCGTTCTGGCTCCTCCTCAGGCAGCGCGGGGTGTGGCTCGCCGTGCTCTTCGTGGGCGAGCTGCTCACCGCGACCGCGATGAGCTACTTCGAGCACGACCTCGCCGCGGCGGTGATGCTCGCGATGTTCATCCCGCTGGTGATCTCGAGCGGCGGAAACACCGGGTCGCAGGCGGCCACGCTGATCGTGCGTGCGCTGGCGCTCGACGAGCTGGAGCCAGGCGCGTGGAAGCGCGTCTTCG
This sequence comes from Phycisphaerales bacterium, assembly GCA_044351405.1. Lineage (GTDB taxonomy): Bacteria > Planctomycetota > Phycisphaerae > Phycisphaerales > SM1A02 > UBA966. Next base: position 1,324 of record JBILFU010000060.1, on the reverse strand, counting down.
TGCGCGAGGTGGCGACGGGCGCGGTGCTCGGCACGTTCCTCGGCGCGCTCGGCTTCGTGCGCGTGGTGCTCTGGCAGCGGCTCGGGTGGTACGACTTCGGCGGGCACTCCCTCGAGGTCGGCCTCGTCGTGTGGGCCAGCCTGATCGGCGTGGTGACGGCGGGCACGATCGCCGGCAGCATGCTGCCCTTCGTGCTGCGCTCGTTCCGGCTCGACCCGGCGACCAGCTCCGCGCCCGCGGTCGCGACGCTCGTCGACGTGGCGGGCCTCGTCATCTACTTCCTGGTCGCGAAGGCCCTCCTCGGCGGGACGCTCCTCCCATGAACCTCACCTACGCCAGCTACCTCAAGGTCCCCGAGCTCCTCTCGCTGCAGCAGCCGCTCTCGCGCGACCCGCAGACCGGGCGGCCGGAGCACGACGAGATGCTGTTCATCGTCATCCACCAGGTGTACGAGCTGTGGTTCAGGCAGCAGCTCCACGAGGGCGACCGGCTCGCCGCGTGCCTGGTGTCCGGCGATGCGCCGCGGGCGGCGGCGACGCTCCGGCGCATGCTCACCGTCCTGAAGACGATGGTGCAGCAGATCGACGTCCTCGAGACGATGACGCCGGTCGACTTCCTGTCGTTCCGCAGCTTCCTTGCGAACTCGAGCGGGTTCCAGAGCGCGCAGTTCCGCGAGTTCGAGTTCCTGCTCGGGAACAAGAACCCGCGGATGCTGGCGCACTACGCGGAGGGGACCGCGGAGCGGGCGGCCCTCGACCGGCGCTTCGCGGCGCCGACGGTGTACGACGCGTTCGCGCGCTTCGTCGCCGGGCGCGGGCATGCGGTGCCGTCCGAGCTGCTCGGGCGCGACGTGACCCAGCCGATGCAGGAGTGGCCGGCGTTCCAGGAGACGCTGCTCGCGCTCTACCACGGGCATCCCGCGGAGCGCGGGATCTGCGAGCTCCTCGTCGATCTCGACGAGGGCATCCAGGAGTGGCGCTACCGCCACGTGAAGATGGTCGAGCGCACGATCGGCTTCAAGCAGGGCACCGGCGGAAGCCCGGGCGCGGCGTACCTGCGCACGACCCTCTTCAACCCCCTGTTCCCGGATCTCTGGGCGATCAGGACGCGGCTGTAGGGCGGGATATCCTGCCCGGATGACCTCGATCAAGCCCATCGTCCAAGGTGCCGTCTCGAGCGCGCATTCGTGCGGGCCCTGCGGGTGCGGGGCGGGGGGCGGCGCGGCCCCGGCGCGGGCGGTCAACGAGTTCGGCGACCCGACGGGCCTCGACGTCGACGGGGGCGTCGCGGCGCCCGTGCAGCTCATGCAGTGGATCGCGGAGAA
>JBILFU010000059.1:0-8975 GCA_044351405.1 Phycisphaerales bacterium | reverse complement strand
GCGCGGAAGAAGCTCGGCACCGTGAACCACTTGACCGGCACCGGAAGCTGCGCCGCGCGCGCCGCGGCCATGCGCGCGAGCGTCGGGGTGAACTCCGGGCGGAGCGCGTAGTCGTCGCTGCCGCCCGCGCGCCGGAAGCTGAAGAGCTCGCTGACGATGCCGTCGCCGCTCTTGGCCGTGTACAGCCCCAGGTGCTCGAAGGTCGGGCCGTCGATCTCCTCGAAGCCGAACGACACGCTCGCGTCGCGCCACGCCGACTCGATGCGGCGCCGCACCGCCATCTCGGCGGGGTAGAAGTCGCGGGTTCCCTTGGGGGCCTGGAACCTCACGTCACGCCTTCACGGGGCGGATGAGGAACGCGCACGGGAGCCCGGCCAGGACCCACGCGGCGAACCCGTCGAGGAAGAGCGCCATCGAGTACTCCGCCGGCAGGTGCAGGAAGTTCCAGAGCACGCCGTGGGTCGCCACCATCGCGAACGCGGGAACCAGGAGGGCGAGCGCCACCCGCTCGCGCAGCTTGGCCTTGGCGCGGCAGGCGAGCGCCATCACCGCGGCCAGGAGCGAGGTGGCGAAGAGCTCGACCAGGAACCCGCGCACGAGCACCGTCGGTCCCGAGGCATCGACGCCCTCGCGCCGCACCAGCGCCATGACCAGCGGACCGCGGCGGTGCTCCTCCTCGTACGCCTGCTGGGCGATCGCGGCCTGCTGCCCGCTGAGGCCGCGCAGCTCGGGCGGGCTGGGGTGGATGTACGCCGCGTCCTGCTCCGCGCCGGCGACGATGCGCGCCGCGGCATCGGCGCCGCCCGGCATCGGCCGGAACGCGAACTCGTACATGCCGCTCGACCAGGAGAGCGCGCCCCAGGCGAACGCGAGCACGGTGCCGACCAGGGTCGCGACGAGGAAGCGGAGCGCCATGGCGGGGAGGCTACCTCACTTCACGTCGGCGATCGCCACGGGCTGCCGCGTGCGCGCGCACCGCACCGCCGCCTCGAGCACGCGCTGCGTCTCGTACGCGTCGGCGAAGTCCGGGACCGGCACCACCGGACGCCTCCCGCACACGGCGAGCACCGTGTCCGCCGCCTGGCTCACGAAGCCGTGCTCGTACCCGAGCACGTGCGCCGCGGGCCAGTAGTTCCCGGCATACGGATGCGACGGGTCGGTGCACATGATCCGGCTCCAGCCGCGCAGGCGCGCCGGAAGCGCGTGGTCCCACCACTCGAGCTCGTTCATGCGCTCGAAGCAGAACCGGACGCTCCCCCTCTCTCCGTTGACCTCGATCCGGTTGGCGTTCAGGTTGCCGGTGGCCAGGCGGGTGGCCTCGAAGCTCGCGACCGCGCCGCCCGACATCCGCGCCAGGAACAGCAACGCGTCGTCCACCGTGCTGCGCCCCTTGCGGCGGCCGCGCGACGCCGCGCGCCTCGCGCCCCTGCCGGCGATGGCGCCCTCCGCGCCCTCCGCCAGGTCGCGCTCCTTGACGAACGTCTCCTCGACCGCGCCCACCACCTCGGTCACCTCCTCGCCGGTGACGAATCGCGCCATGTCGACGATGTGCGCGTTGAGGTCCCCGTGCGCGCCGCTCCCCGCCAGCTTCCCCTGGAAGCGCCACAGGAGCGGCGTCGACGGCCCGCCCCAGTCCTGCAGGTAGCTGGCGCGCACGTGGAAGATCCGCCCGAGCCTGCCCTCCTTCACCAGCCGGTGCGCCAGCGCCACCGCCGGGCAGCGCCGGTAGTTGAACCAGACGAAGGTCCGCACGCCGCGCCGCGCGGCCTTGCGGGCCGCGTCGCGCATGGCGCGCGCGTCCGCGAGCGTCCCGGCGAGCGGCTTCTCGCAGGCGACGTGCTTGCCGGCCTCCAGCGCCGCCACGGAGATCTCCGCGTGCAGGTGGTTGGGCGTGCAGTTGTCCAACAGCCCCACCTGGGGGTCGGAGACCAGGTCGCGCCAGTCGTCGCTGCAGCAGCTCCAGCCCCAGCGCTGGGCGAACTCCGCGACCTCCCTGACGCGCGTGCCCGCCACCGCCCGCATGGCAACCATGGCCGGAAGCTCGAAGAAGCGCGGCGCCGACATCCAGGCGTTGCTGTGCGCCTTGCCCATGAACTTGGTGCCGACGAGTCCGATGCCGATGGTCCTGTGCTTCATGGCGGGGCGTATCCTACGAAGCACCCATGGAACACCACGAACCCGCCGCGAGCCACGACGCCCTGTCCGCCCGACTCGACCGCCTGGAGGCCGAGCTCGACCGCACCCGCAGCGACGCGCGCCGCTGGCGCTCGGCGGCGGCGCTCGCCGGCGCGCTCGGCGGCGTGGCGCTGCTTGCGGCAGCCACCGCCTCCTCCGCGCGGGTCGACGACGTGCTGCGCGCCCGGCGGCTGGAGATCGTCGGCGAGGGCGACAAGGTCGTGCTGCTGGCGCAGGCCGGCGAGGGCGGCGGGCAGCTCGACGTCTGGTCGAAGGGCGGCGCGAACGCCGTGCGCCTGGGAACCGGCGCCGACGGCGGCGACGTCGCGGTGTGGAACGCCTCGGGCAAGCCGGCGGGCGGGCTGTTCGCCACCGCGATCGGCGGCCGCATCGAGATCAACGACGCCGACGGGACGGCGCTCGCCATGCTGCTCCGCGGCGAGGAGGGCGGCGCCCTCTTCCTGAACGGCGAGGGCGGCGCGGCGAGCAGCCTGCGCGCGGAGGCGGGCAAGGCGGGCGCGGTGCTCAGCATGCGCCGCACCGACGGCTCGATCGGCATGATGGCCGGGATCGCGCAGGGCGCCGGGGTCCTCAGCATCCAGAACGATGCCGGCAAGGAGATCCTCTTCGCGGGCAGCGCCGACGACCGCACGGGCACGCTGCGCGTGGCCGACTCGGCCGGCAACGAGTGCGCCGCCGTGCACGCGAGCGGCGGCGGCCACGTGATCGTCAAGGACGGCGCCGGTGCCGTGGCGGCCTCGATGTCCGGCTCGGGCGCGGGACAGCCGGGCGCGGTGAACGTGTACTCGCGCGAGCGCCGCGTGGCCGCCATCGGCGGCGGCGCGGGCGGCGGCCTCATGAACCTCCTCGACGGCGACGGCCAGCCCATCGTGGTGGCGGGCGCGTCCGAGGGCGCCGACGGCGGCGCCGTGAGCGTCCGCAACGGCCGCGGCGTGCAGGTGGCCCGCATGGGCGTCGACCGCGCGGGCGGCGGCGAGGTGGCCGTGTACAACGCCACCGCCACCGCCAAGAAGGTGGTGGAGTCGCCCGCGCCGGCGACCGCCAAGTGAGCGCCCCGGCTAGGATTTCCCGCCCATGACCACCGCCGTCGCCGACACCGCCCGGTTCGTACTCGAGGAGCTCCTGCCCGCCACGCCGTCGCAGCCGGCGCGCGTGCGCGTCTCGGTCCCCGGCATGGCCTACCGCGTCGAGCTGGTGCTCGACGGGGACCCGGCGGCGCTCGCCGCCAGGCTGGGCAAGCGCGTGACGGGCCGCGTGCGCGCCCGGGCGCAGCGCGCATGGCACGCCACCGCGGGCGGCTGCTTCGTCGAGCCGGTGTGGGGCGCGCCGCGCATCGTGCAGGGCCGCATCCTCGCGGTCGACGTGCAGGCCAACGCCGCGCTCATCGACCTGGCGTTCCCGGCGTGGGTGTCGCTCGAGCCGTCGCAGGCGGCGGGCGCGTACCAGACCGGCGACATGCTCAATTTCTACGTCGAGAGCGGCGCGTCGTTCACGCCCGCGGCGTGACCGCCGGGCGCATCGCCAGGAAGTTCGCCAGCAGCCGGGGGCCGTCCACGGTGAGGAAGCTCTCCGGGTGGAACTGCACGCCCTCCAGCGGCGCGGAGCCGGCCGGGCCCTTCCAGCGCAGGCCCATGACCTCGCCCCGCTCGGTGCGCGCGCTCACCTCGAACTCCGCGGGCACCGTCGCGGGGTCGACCACCAGCGAGTGGTAGCGGGTGGCCACCACGGGGTTCGGGAGTCCGGCGAAGACGCCGCGGCCGTCGTGGAGGATGGGGCTGGTCTTGCCGTGCACCGGCACGTCGTTGCGCACCACGCGCATGCCGTGGCAGTCGCCGATCGCCTGGTGCCCCAGGCACACGCCGAGCGCCGGGATGCGCCCCCGGAAGTGCATCAGGAGCGCACCGCTGACGCCCGCCTCGCGCGGCGTGCACGGGCCGGGCGAGATCACCAGGTGCGTCGGCGAGAGCCGCTCGGCGCCCGCCACGTCGATCGCGTCGTTGCGGACCACCTCGATCCGCAGCGCCGGGTCGATCTCCGAGAACCGCTGCACCAGGTTCCACGTGAATGAGTCGTAGTTGTCGACCAGCAGGAGCACGCGCGGCGCATCCTAGGTGCGCGCCTACGATGCGCGCATGCAGCCCGGACGCACCATGACCTTCGCCGAGGGACTCGAGGCCGGCGGACGCCCGCTCGGATGGCTCATGGGCACCGCGGGCGTCCTTCTCTGGCTGATCTGGAAGGACCCGGCTCCGCACTGGCAGGCCGCGCGCTGGGCGGCCACGGGCTTCATCGCGATCGCGTGGACCGTGCCGACGTTCCTGGTTCCGGTTCCGTCCGCTGCGCGCGCATGGCGCTGGGCGGCTGCGGCCGCGGCCGCGGCCGCGCTGCTGATGCACTGACCGCCGGCGTCGCGGAGGCGAGGAAGACCGTCTGCAGCCGCTCCCCGCGCGTGCGCGACGCGACGCGGCCGACCGGCCAGTCGTCGGTCGTCTCCACCAGCACGAGCGGCATGCCCTGCGCGCGCACGAAGCGGTCGCCGGACAGCACGGGGATCGCGGCGGCGGCGAACATGTGCGCGTGGTCCGTGTCGCGGACCAGGTGCACCTCGCAGAGACGCACGCTCCGCGCGAGCGTTGCCAGGAGCACGGCGCGCGTGTCGCAGTCGCCGGTGCCGGTCGCGAGCGCCCAGAGCGGCATGGAGAGCCCGAAGCGGTGCTTGCCGTCGCCGACGGCGGGCGACTCGCCGTACGCGAGCGCCTGCACGAAGCTCGAGAGCGCGCCGAACTCCTCGCGCATCCCGCGCGCGCCGCGGCGGCGCGCCTCGGCGAGCACGGCCTGCGCCACCGGGCGCACGTCGGCGACGCTGGCCTCGATCATCCACTCGTAGTCGGGCGAGAGCACGTCGCCGCCGTCGGTGCGGCGGCGCTGGACGCCGTGGTCGCGGAGCGCCGCGTCGAGGGACGATCGCTTGGCGACCAGCTCGGCGTCGTCGCGGTAGCGGATCACGGCATCGTCGGTCGAGTAGCCGAAGGCGCGCTCCATGGCGAGCGCCCGGCCGCGGTCGACGGACACGGTGACGGCGAGCGTGCGACCCGCGGCCCCGGGCTTCACCACGCGGACGTCGCCGTCCCAGCGCAGGACGGGCACGGTGTTGACGTCCACCCAGCGCCAGCGGCGCGTGACCGGATCGGCCCCCGCCGACGCGACCGCGTCCAGGCCGGGGCCGTGCGCACCGGGCACCAGCCAGGGGTCAGAACCGGGTGCGCTGCCGCGGCAGGTGGGCAGCGGCACCGGGCCGGTCTCCGGGACCTCGCCCGCCGGCCCGCACGTCCCCGGGAGCGCGGCTCCGCGGACCGACTCCGCGAACGACCGTCCCGACCACCGGGTCCACGCGGCGACGCCGCCGGCCGCGAGCGCGCACGCCGCCGCCACGCACCAGAGCGCGCGTTCGATCCGAGAGGGCCGGGACGCCATTCCCCATGGAGATCGGCCTTCCCGGGCCCCTGCTTGAGCGCCGGAGTGCGCGTCCGGGAATAACCCGCGTGCCGCCGCCCGGTCAGCCCGCGTCCGCGTGCTGCCGCTGGCGCGACTTCCACCGCGGCTTCTCGCGCTGGGGCACGAAGCCGCCGCGGACGCGCACGCGGCCGAAGCCCTGCACGGCGCCCGCGAGCTTGGAGAGGAGCTCGCGGTCCGGCACGACGCGCAGCGAGCTCGAGTGCAGGAGCACGCTGCGGCCGTCCACCAGGACGCGCACGTTCACGTCCACCGGACGCCCGCTCAGGCTGGCGACGCTTCCCGAGGCCTGGCGCAGGATGCCGCTGGCCATCTGCAGCGCGGCGGTGACGAGCCTGGGCTCGTCGCCGCCGCCGTCGACCTCGATCTCGAGCCGCGTGGCCAGGTGCTGCGCCGCGTCCTCGATGGCGATCACGCGGTCGACCACGAGCTGCGGCGATCCGCGCGAGTGGTCGAGGCGCGCCAGCATCACCACCACCTTGTCCTGCTGCATCAGCTCGCCGTGCGCGGCGAAGGTGCTCGCGAAGAGGACGCCCTCCACGGCGGCGGCCTGGTCGGCGAGCGTGAACATCGCCATGCGCTGGCCCGCGCTGCGTCCGGTCTTGGCGACCACCGCGCGCACCCGCGTCAGCATGCCGCCCACCACGACGGACGCGTCCTGCGGCATCTCGGCCACCGAGCCGACGGTCCCGGAGCAGAAGGTGGCGATCTCGTCGCGATACTGGTCGAGCGGATGGCCGCTCACGTGGAAGCCGAGCGCCTCCTTCTCGAAGGCGAGCGCCTGCATGCGCTCCCACGCGGGCACCTTGCGGAGCGTCGCTCCCGTCGTGCCGGCGGCCGCGCCGCCCGCGGGCGCGGCGACCTCGAAGTCGCCGAAGAAGGTCATCTGCCCGACCCGGCGGTCCTCGTTCTTGGACTGCCCGCTGCGCATGGCGTCCTCGATGGTCGCAACCAGCGCCGCGCGCTGCTCCACGCCGTGCAGGCCGTCGAACGCCCCGCCCTTCACCAGCGCCTCGATGGTCGCCTTGTTCACGGCGCGCAGGTCCACCCGGTCGCAGAAGTCGAAGAAGTCGCGGAAGCGGCCGCGCTCGCGCCGCTCGGCGACGATCGCGCCGATCGCGGTCTCGCCCGAGCCCTTGATGGCCTTCAGCCCGAAGCGGACGTGCCCGTGCACGCTGTCGCGCGGCTCGCCTTCGGCGTAGACCACCGCGAAGTCCGCGTCGGAGAGGTTGACGTCGGGCGGCCGCACCTCGACGCCCACGTGCGGCTTGCGTTCCGTGGAGTCCGGGAACACGGTGCGCCGGCACTCGTCGAGGTACACGGCCCAGTCCTCGACCTTCTGCGCCTGGCTCTCGTAGGTGAGAACCGCGGCCATGAAGTGGTTGGGGAACCACGTCTTGAGGTAGGCCGTCTGGTACGCGACGATCGCGTAGCCGGTCGAGTGGCTCTTGTTGAAGCCGTAGCCCGCGAACCGCACGATCAGGTCGAAGAGCTCGTTCGCGCGCGTCTCGTCGACGCCGCGCCCGGCCGCCCCCTTCACGAAGTCCGCGCGCGCGCCGCCGATCACCTTCTCGCTCTTCTTGCTGATCGCCTTGATGACGCTGTACGCGGCGCGCAGCGGGATGCCGCCGAGGAGGTGAAGCACCTGCATCACCTGCTCCTGGTAGACCATGATCCCGTAGGTCTCCGCGAGCAGCGGATCGACCGCCTCGTGCACGCGCGGGACCGGCTGCTTGCCGTGCTTGCGCGCGTTGTAGTCGGGGATCAGGCTCATCGGGCCCGGGCGGAAGAGCGCGTTCGCGGCGATCAGGTCCTCGAGGCGGTCCGGCCGCATGTCGGCGAGCAGCCGGCGCATGCCGCCCGACTCGAACTGGAACACGCCGCCGGTGTCCGCCCGGCGGAAGAGCCCGAGCACGCGCTGGTCGTCGAGCGGGATGCGGTCGAGGTCGAGCGGGTGCGGGCCTCCGTCTCCCGGCTCGCGGCCCACGGCGCGCCAGATCGCCTCCTCGCCCACGGACTCGCGCACGAGCCTCTTGCACAGCTCGATGGTCGACAGCGTCCGCAGCCCCAGGAAGTCCATCTTCAGCAGTCCGGCCTTCTCGCAGAGCGGGCCCTCCCACTGCGTGACCACCTCGTCGCCGCCGCCGGCCGGGCGGCACAGCGGCACGATGTTGTCGAGCGGCTGCGTGGCGATCACGACGCCGGCGGCGTGGATCCCCTGCGTGCGCGCGTGGTTCTCGAGCTCCTTGGCGGCGTCGACCACCCGGCGGACGGTGTCGTCGGCGTCGTAGGCCTCCTTGAGCTGCGGGCTGCCGGCGAAGGCCTTCTCGAACGTCATGTCCGGCGCCTCGGGCACCAGGTTCGAGATGCGCTGCGCCTCGGCGGGCGGGACGCCCATGACGCGGGCCACGTCCTTGATGGCGTTCTTCGCCTTCAGCCGGCCGAAGGTGGCGATCTGCGCCACGTGCCCGTACTTCTGCCGCACGTGCTGGATGACCGCGCCGCGGCCGTCCTGGCAGAGGTCGATGTCGATGTCGGGGTACTCGCTGCGGTCCGGGTCGGTGAAGCGCTCGAAGAGCAGGCCGTAGCGCACCGGGCACGCGTTGGAGAGGCCGAGCACGTAGCCGACCATCGTGCCGACGCCCGAGCCGCGGGCGGTGGCGGGGATGCCGTGCTGGCGAGCCCAGTTGACGAAGTCCCACACGATCAGGAAGTAGGCGCTGATCGCCTTGTCCGAGAGCACCTTCAGCTCGCGCTCGGCGCGGGCGCGCACCTCCGGCGTGATGCCGTCGTGGCCGTAGCGCCACACGAGCCCGGCCTCGGCGAGGTCGCGGAGCGCGCGGTCGCAGTCGGCGCGCAGCTCGGCCTCGGAGACGTCCGCGTCCTTGGTGGCGTCGAAGGGCAGCAGCTCGATGGTCCGGCAGTAGGCCTTGAACCACTCGGTGAGGTCGCCGTCCTTGCGCGGGTCGTACTTTGGCCTGCGGCCGCCGTGGCGGATGCGGACGACCGGAGCATGGCGCGCGTCCTTCGGCAGCTCGACCCTGCAGCGGTCGGCGATGCGGACGGTGTTCGCGAGCGCCTCGCGCTCGTCGTCGTCCTGCGAGAAGAGCTCGTGCATCTCCTCGGGGCTCTTGACGTAGAGCTCCTCGGGGTAGCGCAGGCGGTCGGGGACGTCCTTGGTCTTCCCCATCGAGATGCAGCAGAGCGTGTCGTGCGCGTCGTGGTCCTCCCTGCGGAGGAAGTGCGCGTCGTTGTCGCATACGAGC
>JBILFU010000058.1:0-8992 GCA_044351405.1 Phycisphaerales bacterium | reverse complement strand
CGTGGTGCCGTTCAGGTAGAGGTAGCTCTTGGGGTCGCAGACGACGCGCACGGTGAACGTGCCCGGCTCGGCCGTGGCCACCGCGCCGCCCTGCCCGCCCTCGAGGCGCGCGACGGTCTTGCCGTCGTCGGACGTGCGGTAGTGGAACTCCCAGAGCTCGTCCGTGTCCTTCTGGACCTCGGTGAGGTCCAGGATGTAGCTGAACCCGCTGCAGCCGCCGCCCTTCACGCCCACGCGGAGGCGGATCTTGTCGGCGTCGAGGCCCTGCTGCTTGATGATGGCGTTGATCTCGCGCGCTGCGCTGTCGCTGATGATGACGGACATGGGGACTCCTTCCCTTCGGGGGTGCGTTCAGTGGGCGGCGGCGGGCGCGGCCTCGGCCGCGATGCCGTTCTTCTTGCGGTAGTCGGCGATCGCCGCGCGGATCGAGTCCTCGGCGAGCACGCTGCAGTGGATCTTCACGGGCGGCAGGCTGAGCTCCTCGACGATCTGCGTGTTCTTGATCGCGAGCGCGTCGTCCACCGACTTGCCCTTGAGCCATTCGGTGGCCAGGCTCGACGACGCGATCGCGCTGCCGCAGCCGAAGCACTTGAACTTGGCGTCCTCGATGACGCCCTGCTCGTTCACCTTGATCTGGAGCTGCATCACGTCGCCGCACTCGGGGGCGCCGACGATGCCGACGCCGACGTCGGTGCGCCTGGCGACCTCGGAGCTCGTGCCGAAGCTGCCGACGTTGCGGGGGTTCTGGTAGTGATCGACGACCTTGTCGGAGTATGCCATGGGGAGTCCTTGCTGGTCAGTGGGCCTGCCACTGGATCTTGCTGATGTCGATGCCCTCCTTGTGGAGGTCGTACAGGGGGCTCATGGTGCGGAGGTGCTCGACGGCCTTCACGATCTGCTCGATCGCGAAGTCGACCTCCTCCTCGGTGGTCCAGCGCCCGAGCGACAGGCGCAGCGAGCTGTGCGCGAGCTCGTCGCCGACGCCGAGGCTCTTGAGGACGTAGCTCGGCTCCAGGCTCGCGCTGGTGCACGCGCTGCCCGAGCTGCACGCGATGTCCTTGACGCCCATCATCAGGCTCTCGCCCTCGACGAAGCCGAAGGAGATGTTGCAGATGTGCGGCAGGCGCTTCTCGGCGTGGCCGTTGACCTGGGTGACCTCGATGCGGCGCGAGAGCTCGGTCTCGAGCCTGCGGCGCAGCTTCACCAGGCGCTCGCGCTCCTGCTCCATGTGCTCCTTGCAGAGCTCGCACGCCTTGCCGAAGCCGACGATCCCGGTGACGTTCAGCGTGCCCGAGCGCATGCCGCGCTCGTGGCCGCCGCCGTCGATGATCGCCTCCAGGCGCACGCGCGGCTTGCGACGCCGCACGTAGAGCGCGCCCACGCCCTTCGGGCCGTACATCTTGTGGCCGCTCCAGCTCATCAGGTCGACGCAGTCGCGCTCGACGTCGGTGGGCATCTTGCCCACCCACTGCGTGGCGTCGGTGTGGAGGATCACCTCGCGCTCGTGGCAGAGCCTGCCGATCTGCGGGATCTCGTTGATGGTGCCGATCTCGTTGTTCGCCCACATGAGGGTCACGAGGATCGTGTCCGGGCGCATGGCGCCGGAGACCATCTCGGCGGTGATGATGCCGTCCGCGCCGGGCTCGAGGAAGGTGACGTCGAAGCCCTCGCGCTGGAGGCGCTTGCAGGGGTCGAGGACGGCCTTGTGCTCGTGCACCGCGGTGATGATGTGGCCGCGGCCGGTCTGGCCGGCGGGCGCCTTGGCGTACATCTCCGCGGCGCCCTTGATGGCCAGGTTGTTGCTCTCGGTGGAGCCCGAGGTGAAGATGATCTCCTTCGGGTTGGCGCCGATCAGCGCGGCGGCCTGCTCGCGGGCGTGCTCGACGGCGTCCTCGCCCTCCCAGCCGAACTTGTGGTTGCGGCTGGCGGCGTTGCCGAACTTCTCGGAGAAGTACGGCAGCATCGCCTCCACGACGCGGGGGTCGCAGCGGGTGGTGGCGGCGTTGTCGAGGTAGATGGGGAGCTTGGGGGCCATGGAAGTGGTTCCGCGGTCGAGCGTTGAGACTCGGTCGCAACAAGCAGTGTAGGAGGGACCGGGGCCACCGCCTAGCGTTCGCGGAACACGATTCCGCGTATTTCCGGACCACGGTGTCCGCGATGCGCGCCAAGGGCCTCCGCGGGGCCTGGGCGGGCACCGCGCCTTCGCGCCGCTATGGTGCGCCGCCCGCATGCAGGTGCTTCACGACCCGGATTCGCTGCGCGCGCTGCACGGATGCGCGCTCGTTCCCACCATGGGCGCGCTCCACGACGGCCATGGCTCGCTGGTGCGCCGCATGGCCGCGCGCGGCCGCCCGGTGGTGGTCACCGTCTTCGTGAACCCGACGCAGTTCGGGCCGCGCGAGGACTTCGCGCGCTACCCGCGCACGCTCGACGCCGACGTCATACTCGCCGAGCGCGCCGGCGCCGCCGCCGTGTTCGCGCCCGCGGCCGAGACGATCTACCCGCGGGGGCTCGACGCCGCGCGCCTGGAGGCCGCCGCGTGGCCGCTCCCGCCGGCCGCCACCGAACCGGGGCTCGAGGACGCCTGCCGCCCGGGACACTTCGGCGGCGTGTGCCAGGTGGTGGCGCGGCTCCTCGACCTCTGCATGCCGTCGATCGCGGTGTTCGGCGAGAAGGACTACCAGCAGCTGCGGGTGCTCGCGCAGATGGCGGCGGCGGACGGCGCGCGCTGGCCCGGCCTGCAGGTGGAGGCTGCGCCCACCGTGCGCGAGCCGGACGGCCTGGCGATGAGCAGCCGCAACCGCTACCTGCGCCCCGAGCAGCGCGTCCAGGCGCTCGGGCTGGTGCGCGCGCTGCAGGTGGCGGCAAGCGCGCAGCACCCCGCCACCGCGGAGCGCCTGATGCACGAGACCCTCGCCGGCCACGGCCTGCGGGTCGACTACGCCGTCGTGCGCGACGCGGGCACGCTGCTCCCGGTGGGCGGCTTCGAGCGCCCGACGCGCGCGCTGATCGCCGCGCGGCTCGACACCGTGCGCCTCATCGACAACATGGCGATGCCCGTCTGCCGCTGACGGCGGCAGCGACCTCGGGCCGCGCGGTCAGAAGTCCCGCTGCACGATTGCGGTCGCGGCCGCGTCGAGCGCGTCGCGCGCCGGGCCCGCGGGGACGTGCTCCAGCTCGCGCCGTGCCTCCTCAACCAGCGCCGCGGCCTTGGCCCGCGCCGCCTCCAGCGCGCCGAACGCGGCCAGCTCGGCGAGCAGCGCCGCACCGTCGCGCGCGCGGATGGCCGCGATGGTGCGCTCCCGGGACTCCGGGCCGCAGCGGGCGAGGTGCCCGATCACGGGAAGCGTGAGCTTGCCCTTCTCCAGGTCGCGGCCGAGGGTCTTGCCGACCACCTCCTCGCGGCCTTCCAGGTCGAGCAGGTCGTCCTGCACCTGGAACGCCACCCCCAGGCCCTCGCCGAAACGGCCGAGCGCGGCAACGGCCGCCTCCGGCGCGCCGGAGAGGCGCGCCCCCAGCTCGCAGCACGCGCCGATCAGGACCGCCGTCTTCAGCCGCACCATCTCGAAGTAGGTGCGCTCGTCCAGCGAGAGGTCGTCGCGGTGGCTGAGCTGCAGGAGCTCGCCCGAGCAGAGGGCGTTGGTCACCTCGCCGAGCCGCAGGTTGAGCGCGGGATCGCCGGCGCGGCTGCAGAGGTGGAACGCGTTGGAGATCAGGTAGTCGCCCAGCATCACGGCCACCTCGTTGCCGCGGAGGTGGTTGACGGTGAATCCCCTGCGGCGCACCTGGGCCTCGTCGAGCACGTCGTCGTGCACCAGCGTGGCCATGTGGATCATCTCGCAGGTGGCGGCCACCAGCACGTGGCGCTCGCCCACGGGCCCGAACGCCTGGCCCGCCAGGAAGAGCATTGTTGGCCGGAGCATCTTGCCCCGGTAGCGCTCCACGTGGCGGCACAGGGTGTTGACCGACGGAAGGTCGCTCGCCAGCTGGCGCTCGAAGGTCCGCCCGACCTCCTCGAGCAGCGGCACCAGGCGCGCGATCCCCAGCCCCTCAGACTCAGGCGAGATCACGCGCTGCACGGAGCTCATAGACGGCTCTTCGCGCGGCCGGCCTTGCCGGATGCGCGCGGACGGGCCGCGGGTCGCTCCGCGACGACGTAGGCGATCCATCCCTCGCAGGCCTCCCCGACGGCCTTGCGGCGGAAGACGCCGTCGCCCTCCCCGTCCTTCGTGGTGCCTTCCCAGTAGACGGCGGGCCGCACGAAGCCGGCCTCCAGGAGCGCCTCCTGGATCTCCGGCAGCGTCCAGAGGCGCCAGTCGTAGGTGAAGGCGTTCCGCATCTCCGTGCCGTCCGGGAACCGGAAGTGGATCCGGTTCAGGACGTCGCCGTTGATCGGGTTGTAGCGCTCGGTGTGCCAGAGGTAGGTGAAGCCGTCCAGGTCGCGCTCCTCGGTCTGCACCAGGAAGCTGTCCGACCCGCCGTACGCGTCGAGCGCGATCATGCCGCCGGGCCGCAGGTTGGAGAACGCCGCGCGGAAGTAGCCGACCAGCTGCGCGCGCGTCTTGAAGACGAAGTAGCTGAAGTTGAGCGCCGCGATCACGTCCACCGGCCGCTCGGCGGGGTCGCGCACGTCCCCGTGCACCCAGTGCACGCGCGCGCGCTGCCCGGCGGGCAGCGCCGACCAGTGGCGGGCCTTGCCCCAGGCCTGCGTGCGGGCGCAGAGGTCCACGCCCCAGGCCTCGTTGCCCGTGCGCCGGCGCACCCACTCGCAGCTGGCCCAGCCGGTGCCGCAGAAGTCCTCGCGGAGGAGGCGCGGCGTCCCGCCGGTGCGCTCGCGGAAGCGTCGCTCGATGAAGGCGATCTCGGCTGCGGGCTCCTGGACGGAGAGCTCGTAGAGCTCGTGGCGGTCGCTGCCGCGCGCGGTGCGCCATCCGCCGCGCGGGGCCCGGCGGGAACGCGTTCGTTGCTTCTTGTCTGGCATGTGGGGGCGGAAATCCTACCGCTTGGCCGCGGGGCGCGGCGCGCCGTCGTTCACGCGGTACCACCGCGCGGCCGACGCGGCCAGGTGCGCGGCATCGGCGCCGAAGTCCTCCGCGAGCGCCTGCCGCCACGGCTTTCCGCCCTTCACCGCCCGCACCCACGCGCCGAAGCCCGCGGGCCGCTCGGCGATCATCAGGTCGACGAGCAGGAACCCGACCGAGTGGCCCACCGCGTCCGGCCCGGGCCACGAGCCGTCGGCCCGGTCGAGCGCCATCACGTCGAGCGCGTTCCCTCCCTGGCGGAAGAAGCGAAGCCCCGCCGGCCGGCGCGACGCGTCCACGCGCGAGCCGGGCACGCACTCGCGCGCCACCCAGTCCGCGAAGCCCTCGCCGGCCCAGCCGGGCAGCGCGACCGGGGTGCCGCAGCGGTGGACGAGCCCCTGCAGCGCCTCGCGCACCAGCGTCGCGGCGAACTCCGTGGCGTCGCCGCCGCGCCAGGCGCTGACGGTCACGGCGGGGCCGCGCAGGTGGCAGGCACCGCGCATGGCGTCGGGCGCCCGGTGGCGGAACGCGGCCGCCTCCACCACCCGGAACGTGTCCTGGGCATCGATGCAGAGCACCGCCGCCTTGCCCCAGAACAGGTTGCCGTCCGGGGGCACCGCGAGCATCCGCGCCGCGAGCGCGTACATGGCCTCGAGCTGCGCGGCAAGGCGCTCCATGTCCGCGCGCGGCAGGTCCCCGCACAGGATGAATCGGCCGCTCTCCACGGTCTGCCCCGCGATCCCCGCCGCGGCAAGCGCGGCAGCCGCCTCCCGGCGCACGGACTCGACGGCCGCGGCGCGCTCGGCGTCCGTCAGGACGGGCCAGGGCCCGGCAGGGGCATCGCCCGGTGACGCGGCGTCGCCCAGGCGTCGCTCGCGGTCCGTGCGCTCGCGCTCCTCGCGCGCGGCGCGGGCCGCTGCGGCGCGGGCGCGCGCCGCCTCCAGGTCGGCCGCCGCGGCGCCGCGGCGCCTGGCCTGCAGGAAGGCATCGTCCGCCGGACGCGCACCGTCGGGCGCGGCGGCGAGCAGTTCGCCCAGGAGCAGCCAGTCGGCCGCCGCGTCGCGTTCCATGAGCTGCATGAACACGCGCCGCAGCTCGGCTGCGGGCAGGTCGGCCCATGCGCGCTCGCCGAAGGAACCGGCCAGGCCCGCGGCGTCCCAGGACGTGACCGTTCCCGCGAACGTCGTTCCCGACACGGTGCGCGCGCGGATCTCGACGGGCCGCTCCGGCGTCCGCGTCCCGTCGCCCGCCCACGCGGCGGCGGCTGCCGCGATGGCAGCGCAGGCGACGGCGGCTCGGATTGCGGCAGGCATGGCGTACTGGGCAGGACGGATCCAACCGCCCGCGCACGCGTGGTTTACGCAGGCCCCGTCCTTCCCGCCCGCCGCGTGAGCCGGATTCACGCGCGAAATGGGCTTCTCGGGTCGATTGGCGCCCGAAAACGGCCGATCCCGACGCGGGAACGCGGTTGGCAAGCCGCTTGCACCCCGTTTCCGCGGACCATCCGCACAATTCCTAGCATTGTCGGACCCTGATTCGTAGGTTTGGAGCGACCCACGGCCCGGACCCCCCGGACCGCCCCAAGGAGGCTGGAATGTTCGAACGACTCACCGACCGCGCCCGCAAGGTCATGGCCCTGGCCAACCAGGAGGCCCAGCGCTTCAACCACGAGTACATCGGCACCGAGCACATCCTGCTCGGCCTGGTGAAGGAGGGGTCCGGCGTCGGCGCGAACGTGCTGAAGAACCTGGACATCGACCTCCGCAAGGTGCGCCTCGAGGTGGAGAAGCTCGTCAAGAGCGGCCCCGAGATGGTGACCATGGGCAAGCTCCCGCAGACGCCGCGCGCCAAGAAGGTGATCGAGTACGCCATCGAGGAGGCGCGCAACCTGAACCACAACTACGTGGGCACGGAGCACCTGCTGCTCGGCCTGCTGCGCGAGCACGACGGCGTGGCCGCGCAGGTCCTCATGAACCTGGGGCTCAAGCTCGAGGAGGTCCGCGAGGAGGTCCTCAACCTGCTCGGCGCGGGCGCCGACCAGGAGCGCGACGAGTCCGCCCCGCAGCAGCCCGCCGAGCCGCAGGCGCAGGAGCCCGGCAGCCCGTCCGAGGGCGGCGCCACCGCCCGCCGCGGCAAGAGCAAGACCCCCGCGCTCGACAGCTTCGGCCGCGACCTCACCGAGCTCGCGCGCAACGGCGAGCTGGACCCGGTCATCGGCCGCGAGCACGAGATCGAGCGCCTCATCCAGATCCTGAGCCGCCGCACCAAGAACAACCCGGTGCTGCTCGGCGAGGCCGGCGTCGGCAAGACGGCGATCGTCGAGGGCCTGGCGCAGCGGATCATCTCGCAGGACGTCCCCGACCTGCTGTTCGACAAGCGCCTGGTGGTGCTCGACCTCGCGAGCATGGTCGCCGGCACCAAGTACCGCGGCCAGTTCGAGGAGCGCATCAAGGCGGTGATGAACGAGGTGCGCCGCGCCAAGAACATCATCCTCTTCATCGACGAGCTGCACACCCTGGTCGGCGCCGGCGGCGCGGAGGGCGCGATCGACGCGTCCAACGTGCTCAAGCCCGCCATGGCCCGCGGCGAGATCCAGTGCGTCGGCGCGACCACCTTCGACGAGTACCGCAAGTACATCGAGAAGGACTCCGCGCTCGAGCGCCGCTTCCAGTCGATCCCGGTCGAGCCGCCGAACGCGGAGCAGAGCGTGCAGATCCTCATGGGCCTGCGCGAGAAGTACGAGAAGCACCACAAGGTGCGCATCACCGACGAGGCCCTGAAGGCCGCGGTGGAGCTCTCCGGCCGCTACATCACCGGCCGCGTGCAGCCGGACAAGTCGATCGACGTCATCGACGAGGCCGGCGCCCGCCTGCGCCTGAAGAGCATGACCAAGCCGCCGGACCTCGCGGAGATGGAGGGCAAGATCGAGCGCCTCTCCATCGAGAAGGACGAGGCGGTCAAGAACGCCGACTACGAGAAGGCCGCCGAGCTCCGCGACCAGGCGGAGAAGATGCGCAAGGAGAAGGAGCGCATGCAGCAGTCCTGGCGCGACCGCATGAACGAGGTCGACGCCGTCGTGGACGAGAACGTGATCGCCGAGGTCGTCAGCAAGATGACCGGCGTGCCGCTCACCCGCCTGGAGAAGGAGGAGAGCGCCCGCCTGCTCCAGCTCGAGGCCGAGCTGCACAAGTCGGTCATCAGCCAGGACGAGGCCGTCAAGCAGGTGGCGCGCGCCATCCGCAAGGCGCGCTCGGGCCTGAAGGACCCCAAGCGCCCCATGGGCAGCTTCATGTTCCTCGGGCCGACCGGCGTGGGCAAGACGCTCCTCGCCAAGGCGCTCGCCGAGTTCATGTTCGGCGACCCCGACGCGATGATCCGCCTGGACATGTCGGAGTACATGGAGAAGCACAACGTCAGCCGGCTGGTCGGCGCGCCCCCCGGGTACGTCGGCTACGAGGAGGGCGGCCAGCTCACCGAGCGCGTGCGCCGGCGACCCTACTCCGTCGTGCTGTTCGACGAGGTGGAGAAGGCCCACCCGGACGTCTTCAACATGCTCCTGCAGGTGATGGACGACGGCCACCTGACCGACTCGTTCGGCCGGCGGATCGACTTCCGCAACGCCATCGTCATCATGACCTCGAACATCGGCTCCGACATCATCAAGGGCGGCGCCAACTTCGGGTTCCAGAAGCGCCAGGAGGTGCAGGACTACGAGAAGATCAAGAAGTCCCTGCAGAGCGAGGCGGAGAAGTTCTTCCGCCCCGAGTTCATCAACCGCCTCGACGACATGATCGTGTTCCGGCCGCTGGTGAAGGCGGACCTGACCCACATCATCGACCTCGAGCTGGCCAAGGTGCGCGACCGCCTGAAGGCCCGCGGCATGACCCTCGAGGTCAGCGACGCCGCCAAGGACTTCCTGATCGAGAAGGGCTACAACCCCGACTTCGGCGCCCGCCCGCTGCGCCGCGCGC
>JBILFU010000057.1:0-9084 GCA_044351405.1 Phycisphaerales bacterium | reverse complement strand
CATGCCCTGACCTTATGCACGGCGCAAGGCGGAAGTTTGCGGTCCCCGGAGGTTCTCGGCCGCGCAGGGCGGAATACCCTGCCCGGATGGCCCTCCGGCCCACCGTGATCCAGACCGAGCAACTGTCTCCCGCCGCCGCCGCGTGGCTGCGCGAGCGGGCGCGGCTGGTGGAGGCGACCCCCGGATCCGCGGCGTGGGCCGAGGCGGCGCCGACCGCGGCGGCCCTCGTGGTCCGCACCTACACGCAGGTGGACGAAGCGCTCCTCGGCGAACTCCCCGCGCTGCGCGCCGTCGGGCGTGCCGGCGTCGGCCTCGACAACGTCGACCGGGACGCGTGCGCGCGCCGCGGCATCCGCGTCCTCAACACGCCCGACGCGAACACGCAGGCCGTGGTCGAGTACGTCACGTGCCTCGTCTGCGATGCGCTGCGCCCGCGGCTCTTCCTGGACGGCCCGGTGACGCGCGAGCGCTGGGACGAGATCCGCGCCGAGGTCGTGGCGCACCGGCAAATGTCCGACCTGCGGATGGGGATCCTCGGACTGGGGCGTATCGGCAGGCGCGTCGCGCAGGTGGCGCGCGCGATCGGGTTCGAGGTCCTCTACCACGACGTCGCTGAGATCCCCGCGTCCGAGCGCCAGGGCGCCCTCCCCTGCGGAGCGGAGGAGCTCTTCGCCGCGAGCGACGTCCTCACCGTGCACGTCGACGGCCGCGCGTCGAACCGCGGATTCGTCGGGCCGTGGCTCCTCGAGCGCATGCGGCCGGACGCGGTCTTCATCAACACGAGCCGCGGGTTCGTCGTCGATCACCAGGCGCTCGCGAGGCTCCTGCGCGCCAACCCGGGCATGCAGGCGATCCTCGACGTCCACGAGCCCGAGCCGATCACGGCGGACAACCCGCTCCTTGACCTACCGAACGCGCACCTCGCGCCGCACCTCGCCAGCCGAACCGACGCGGCGATGGAGGCGATGAGCTGGGTGGTCCGGGACGTCTGGGAGGCGATCCGGGACTGACCTATCATCCGCGCGCCTTCCGAAGGAGCCCACGCCATGTTCGAGATCGTCTCCGTCCACGCACGCCAGGTCCTCGATTCGCGCGGCAATCCCACCCTGGAATGCGAGGTCGCCCTCGAGGGCGGCGCCTTCGGGCGCGCGCTCGTCCCGAGCGGCGCCTCCACCGGCGAGCACGAGGCGGTCGAGCTCCGCGACGGCGACGGGAAGCGCTGGCTCGGCAAGGGCGTCGGCAAGGCGGTCGCGAACGTCAACGGCCGCGTCGCGCCGCTCGTCCTGGGGATGGACGCGCGCGACCAGGCCGCGATCGACCACTCGATGATCGAGCTCGACGGCACGCCGACCAAGGCCAAGCTCGGCGCGAACGCGGTGCTCGGCGTCAGCATGGCGGCCGCGCACGCGGCGGCCGCGGCAAGCCGCATGCCGCTCTGGCGCTACCTCGGCGGGGCGGGCGCGCGGCGGCTCCCCGCCCCGATGCTCAACATCCTGAACGGCGGAAAGCACGCGGACAACAGCGTCGACTTCCAGGAGTTCATGATCCAGCCGACCGGCTTCGGAAGCTTCGAGGAGGCGCTGCGCGCCGGCGTCGAGTGCTACCACGCGCTCCGGAAGGTGCTCCACGACAAGGGGCTCTCGACGGCCGTGGGCGACGAGGGCGGCTTCGCGCCGAACCTCGAGAGCAACGAGGCCGCGTGCGAGGTGATCGCGGAGGCCGTGAAGAAGGCGGGCTA
Organism: Phycisphaerales bacterium; assembly: GCA_044351405.1. Classification (GTDB taxonomy): domain Bacteria; phylum Planctomycetota; class Phycisphaerae; order Phycisphaerales; family SM1A02; genus UBA966. The sequence continues at coordinate 7,346 of JBILFU010000057.1, read as the reverse complement.
CGACCTGGGGCGGCAGATCCAGATCTGCCTCGACCCGGCGACCAGCGAGCTCGCCAACGAGGCGAAGGCCGTGAAGAGGAAGGGCTACCGCTTCTTCAAGAGCGACCCGAAGCGCGTGGCGTCGAGCGACGACATGATCGCCCTCTGGGAGCGCTGGTGCAGGAAGTGGCCGATCCGGTCCATCGAGGACGGGCTGGCAGAGGACGACTGGTCCGGCTGGAAGTCGCTGACGCAGTCGCTCGGCGCGAAGGTGCAGCTGGTCGGCGACGACCTCTTCGTCACCAACCCGGCGTTCCTCCGCAAGGGCATCGAGCAGGGCTGCGCGAACGCGATCCTCGTGAAGGTGAACCAGATCGGGACGCTCACCGAGACGTTCGATGCCGTGAACATGGCGACCCGCAACGGCTACCGCGCGATCCTGTCGCACCGCTCCGGCGAGACCGAGGACACGACGATCGCGGACCTCGCGGTGGCCACGAACTGCGGGCAGATCAAGACCGGTGCGCCCGCGCGCACCGACCGCACCGCCAAGTACAACCAGCTGCTGCGCATCGCCGAGGAGCTCGGCGAGTGCGCGGAGTACGGCATCCCCGCGCCCTGAGCGCGTGCCGGCGCAGGGGTCGCCGCGGATCAGTCACGGAACGGGCGGCTGCGCCGCGGCATCGGGCGCCGCCGCGGGCGCGACGACGGGCGCGGCGAGCGCAGCCTCCGCTGCCGCGCGCTCCGGCGCGACCGCCTCGCGGACCTCGGCGGGCGCGCCGACGAGGAGCGCATCGGCCCGGGCCAGCGTCTCGCGCGCCGCCGCCCCGTCCGCCGACGCGGCCTGCGCCCGCGCGAGCAGCACCAGCGCGATCGGGTCCTGCCCGCCGGTGAGCCGCACCAGCCCGCGCGCGATCGCGACGGCCTCCTGCACGCTGCGCGGGTCGGTGGGCGCCGCCACCAGCGCGCGGACCGCGCGCGTGGCGATCGTGACGGACAGGTCGCCCTCGGCCATCCCGAGCGCCTGCAGCAGGTACCGGCGGGCCGACGGAAGGTCGCCCTGCTCGAACGCGATCGAGCCCAGGTTCCCGACCGCCTCCGGGTCGCCGGGGTCGATCTCCGCGATGCGCTCGGCCACGCCGCGCGCCTCCGCGATGCGGCCCGCCTGGACGAGCCACCGGACCCATTCCCGCAGGTAGACCAGCGTGCGCGGCGAGAGCTCCACGGCACGCTCGTACTCCGGGCCCGCCTCGTCGAAGCGCCCCAGCAGCTCGATCGCGCGTCCGCGCTGCCAGTGCGGGCCGGGAGCCGCCGGCTGGATGCGCACCGCCTCGTCGAGCGCGGCCAGCGCCTCGGGCAGCCTTCCCTGCAGCCGGCGCACCTCGCTCATGTTGCTCTGGACGGGCATGTCGATCGAGCCGGCGAGCCGCACGGCGGACTCCATGAGCGCCGAGCACTCGGCGAGCAGGGCGTCGTGCGTCGCCCGGTCGCCGGCGTCCATCGCAGCCTCGGTGCGGCGCAGGAGGAGCGTCGCCAGGTTGTTCGCGGCGAGCCATGCGTCCGGGTTGCGCGCGAGCGTGACGCGCCACAGCGTCTCCTCGTCGCGGTAGGTGCGCGATTCCGCGAACGTCACCGCCCCGAGCGACCCGAGCGCCATGCACGCCGTAGCGACGGCGGCACGGAGGCCGAGCGCCGGCGCCGCGCGGGCGAGCCGCGCCCAGCCGGAGCACGCGGCCCACGCCGTGCACGCGGCCAGCGGCACCGTCGCGACGTACATGAAGTGGTCGGCGACCGGCGCGAAACGCAGCGGGAACAGGTTGAAGAAGCCGAGCGCCGGAAACACCCCGGCCGAGAAGAGGAGGAACGCGACCATGGCTCCGCGCCATCCGCACCGCGACGCACGCCATGCCGTCCAGGCGACCGCGAACCCGCCCCCGAGCGCCGCCCATCCCGCGACGTCGCCGCCGCGGAGCGCCGGGTGCACGAAGCAGCGGTCGCCGGGCATCGCCCAGAGCCGCAGGTACTCCCACCAGGCGCGCGCCGCCTGCAGCAGCCGGTCGAGCGCGCCGCGCTCGAACTCCGGGCCCCGCGCGCCGACGTGCGTCGACTCCAGGTAGGCGGTGAAGAGCCCCATCGCCGCGCCGACGGCGAAGAAGGGCAGCATCAGGAGGACCAGCGTGCGCGTGCGCGGCATGGCGGGCGCGACGGGGCCCGGCGCGCGCTCCCAGGGGCGCCACCAGGCGATCGCCGCCATCGCGACGGGAACGGCGACCGCGGTGGTCTTGGAGAGCATCGCCAGCACGAAGAGGAGGAGCGCCGCGCCCCAGGTCCCGGCGCGCGCGCGGATCGGCCGCGCATCGCGCAGGAAGCCCGTCCACGCGAGCACGGAGCCGAGCGCGAACGCCATCGAGAGCACGTTCTTGCGCTCGGTCACCCAGGCCACCGACTCCACCTGCACCGGATGCAGGACGAAGAGCGCGGCCGCGAGCAGCGCGCCCGGAAGCCGCAGCGCCCGGAACAGCGCCCACGCCATGACGCCGGACGCCGCGTGCAGCAGCACGTTCGCTAGGTGGTAGCCGAACGGCTCCAGGCCGTGCACGGCGTGCTGCACCCAGAAGCTCGCGAACACCAGCGGGTACCACTGCGGCGTCGAGCCCGGGACCCACGCGTGGAGGATCCCGTCGGGCCGCTGCACCACCGGATTCTCCAGGACGTAGGAGTCGTCGTCCCAGATCCAGCCCGCGTCAAGCGCGGGCAGGTAGGCGAGCACCGCCGCCGCGAGCAGCGCGGCCGCCGCGAGGACCGCGGTGCCGGCGCGGAAGGCGGGCGCGGGACGGTCCGGGGCCGCGGGCATCCTCACTCGGCGCCGGCCGCCGGGCGCAGCAGCGTCGCGCGGGTGACGAAGCCCCTCGGGCCGGGCACCATCGTCCACACGACCGGGCCCATGTGCTTCGACACCGTCGCGGGCTCGATCGTCTTCAGGACGTCGTTCGTGTTCTTGGGCACCTTGTAGCCGAGCCGCTTGGCGAACGTCGAGTCGTCGGCGCGGCCGACGGCGTTGTCGAGGCGCGAGTCGTCCTCGCCGAAACGCTCGAGGAGCTCGCGCTCGAGCGCCCAGCGCGCCGCGACGTCGATGTACCCCCACGCGATCGAGGGCCCCTGCCCGACGGCCGCGACGGCCGCCTTGTACGCGGCGTTCTCGGAGACGCTCGGCAGGTCCTTCTGCCCGACCGACCGCATGGCCTGCTCGACCAGCTTGGCGTCGCCGGTCGCCAGGAAGCCGTTGGACACGCCCACCGCGACCGGCAGGAAGTCCGACGCGAAGATCGTGTTGCCGTCGACGTCCCGCGGCTCGAGGCCCATGGACCCGCCGAACTGCGTGACCATCGGCACCACGGCCTTCGGGTTGGAGCACGCCGTCACGGTGCCGGTCACCCGGCTCTCGGGCGTCACCGGCTGGCGGACGGTCTCGTAGACCCAGATGCCCGGGCCGAGCGCCTCGAACGCCTTGGACATGATGGGCCCGAAGTTCACGAGCCACGCGTCGAGCTCCTCCGCCTCCTCCTCGGGGAGGCTGGCGGCGACCGTGCTCAGCAGGTTGACGAGGTCGCGCGTGCGGAGGTTGATCCGCCCGAGCCCGATGGCGTCCGGGCCGATCATCGGCGGCGGCGCCTCCGCGGGGGCCTCGGGACCGAGGAGCGACCAGAGCCCGGCCTTCTCGCCGGGGACGAAGGCGCCCGAGGTGACCTCGAGCTGCCCGCGCGGCCCGTCGAGCGAGACGCCGATCGTCCACGCCTGCACGTCGCCGAAGAGGGGCTGCAGCACCGGCTGCAGCAGCGAGAGCATCCCCGCGCCCTCGCCCGCCATCGCCTTCTGCATCGGGCCGGTGAGCATCGCCATGGCGATGTCCTGCTCGCCGAGCTGGTCCATCGCGCCGCGGAAGTCGTCGCGGCCCGGCAGCGCGGCCTCGCGCTTGCCGTCGATCGCCTCCAGCGCGTCCTCCAGACCGCTGCGCTCGGAGGCCACCAGGAACCGGGAGCCGTCGCGGCAGTACCAGAGCTTCTCGACGCCCTTGGCGAAGCTCATGTCCATCTCCACGCCGAACGCGCCGCCCTGGCGCTCGCGGTCGGGGTCGGGCTGCCGCAGCGTGACCACCTGCACCTCGCGACCGAGCACGTCGTCGCGCTCGACCGTCACCCCGTCCTTGCGCACGCTCTCGGCGAGGTGGGCGTCGAAGACCCTTGCCATCGCGTCGGCGCGCGCGCCCCAGTCGCCGTAGGCGAGCGCCTGCGCGGTGTCCACGTCGAGCTCGCCGTCGCGCACGGTGTAGAGCGCCACGCCGAAGGCATCGGGCCAGGACAGGCTGCCCTCGGGGACGCCGAGCTCCTTCATGCGCTCCTCGACGGCGTCCTGCGCGCCGCCGTCGTCGCCGAGGACCTTGCGCATCTGCGGCGTCTCCAGGAAGCCGTGCAGGCCCGAGCCGCGCCAGCGCTCCAGCGTCCGGGCGAAGGCGTCGCCGGAGACGAGGACGTAGGTCGAGTCGGGCGCGATGGAGCGGATCGGCAGCGGGCCGTCCGCCGCCGCGTGCGCGGCGAGCGCGGCGGCGATCGATGCGAGGATCGTCGGGATCACGGGATGGACCTCACTTGCCCTCGTCCCCGGCCGGGCGCGACGAGCCGTCGTCGAGCCCCGCCGGCGGGCCGGGCAGCGCCCGGGGGGGCGCGGGGTGGTAGAAGTGGCCGGAGTTCGGGTTGTTGCGGTCGAAGGCGAAGGCCTCGCGGTGCCGCACGAAGTCCTTCACGTAGCGCGCGGGGATCGCGAAGCCGACGTTCTCGCCGAGCGCGATCTTCATGTTGGTGATGCCCACCACCTCGCCGCGCATGTTGAAGAGCGGTCCGCCGGAGTTGCCGGGGTTGATCGGGGTGTCGGTCTGGATGTAGGCGCGGCCGTCGAGCTGCATGGACGGCACGCTGACGACGCCCTCGGTCAGCGTCCGCTCCAGCCCGAGCGGGTTGCCGATCGCGAAGACGCGCTGGCCGGCCTCGACCGCGTCCTCGTCCTCGAGCGGCGCGACGTGGAAGGGCTTGCCGTCCGGGCTCGGGACCTTGATGAGCGCCAGGTCGAGCGAGTTGCTCACCGCCTCGATCTCGACGTTGTCGATGTCGGTGCGCTTGAGGCTTCCGTCCGGCTGGCGGATCCACATGGTGACCCGCAGCGCGCGCTCGCCCTGGACGACGTGCGCGTTGGTGATGGCGAAGCCGTCCGGGCTGATGATCACGCCCGAACCGAGCCCGCCCGGGGTGCTCACCTTGATGACCGCGGGACCGAGCGCCTTGGCGAGCTCCTTCGGGGGGAGCGTGGGCAGGTCGCGGGCGGTCGAGAAGAGCCGCGACGGGTCGGGGCGCAGCGCCGCGGCCGCGTCCTCCCGGTCGATCCCGTCGACCTGCTCCATGTCGATGTTCAGGACGTCGGACCCGATGTCGATCCACACGGCGCGGTCGGTCTGCTTGAGCACCCTGCCGGAGACCGAGGATCCGCTGCGGAGGCGCACCACGTCGGCAGCCGCGCCGGCGGCGAGGAAGGCTGCGGTCGCGGCGACGAGGACGGCGTTGCGCATCGGGCGGGGGACCTCCGGAGACACCCTACCATAGCCTCCGAACCGCCATGAAGAACGACCGAACGCACCTCACCCTCCTGGCCGCGGCCGCCCTGCTCCCGATCGGCGCGTCGGTGCCCCCGGCGGCGGCGGACGACGCCGCGCGCCACTACGGGTTCCTCGCCCTCGAGGTCCTGAAGGTCGACCCGGACGCCGGGCCGTTCGTCGTCGCGGACATGGACGGCGACGGGCTCGAGGACATCGTCGTCGTCGACAACTTCAAGAACCGCATCGACGTCAACTTCCAGCGCAAGGGCGCGAAGCCGACGGACGAGCAGCCCGCGCGCGGGCCCAACGAGTTCCCGGAGCACTGGCGGTACAGGCGCGAGAGCGTGACCGTCGACCGCGAGATCGCGGCGGTGGTGCCCTTCGACTGGGACCGCGACGGGCGCATGGACCTCGTGTGCGCCGGCAACAGCCCGCCGGGAGTCCTCTTCGTCCGCCAGCCGGAGCCGGGGACCTTCAAGGTGGCCCGCAAGCAGACGGTGCGCAACCTCGGCGCCAACCGCGACGCGCTGTCCGTCGCCGACGTGCTCGGCGGCCCGGCGCCGGAGCTCGTGAGCATCGTGGACGGCAAGGTGTCGGTCTGGCCGCTCGACGGGGACTCGATGGGCGCGCCCACCGAGCTCGCCGCGGGCGGCGCCAAGGTGGTCGCGGCGGTGCTCGAGGACTTCGACGGGAACGGGACGACCGACATCCTCGGCATCGTGCCCGAGGACGCGGCGCCGGTGCGCGCGTGGTTCTCCGAGCGCCAGGGCGACCGGCTGTTCCTCGGGCCGCAGGTGCGGTTCGAGATGCCGCCGGTGCGCGAGGTGGCGCCGGTGCGACTCCCCGGCCGCAAGGCGGCGCTCATCGGCGCCGTGGAGCGCCCGACCAAGCGCGTCGCGTTCCACCGCGTGGGCCGCGGCCGCATCGAGGGTGCCGGCACGCGCGACTCGAGCCTGGTCACGTGGAGCTTCGAGGATCCGCAGAACCGCAAGCGCCGGACGATCGTCGCTGACATCGACGCCGACGGCCTGCAGGACATCGTCGCGACGAACACGCTCGCCAACGCGATCATGTCCTACCGCCAGGAGAAGGGCAAGGGCCTCGGTGCCCCCGCGGCCAGCCCCTCGTTCGCCGACCTCGACTCCGTGGCGGTGGCCCCCACCAAGGACGGCGCCATCGTCTTCGCGCTGAGCGAGAAGGAGGGCGTGGTCGGGCGGAGCACGACCGGCAAGGACGGCACCATCGGCTTCCCGCAGGCGGTGCAGCTGGGCGCGGGCCGCACGCCCGTCGCGATCAACCTGGTGGACCTCGACGGGGAACGCCACCTCGCCGTGGTCGCGAAGGACGGGAAGAGCTTCGTCGTGGAACTGGTGCCGGTCGACGGCGACCCGGACCCGGCGCACCGCGTGACCGTGAGCCTCGGGACGCAGAGCCGCTCGCCGAACGCGGTCTCGGCAGTCGATGCGGACCAGGACGGCTTCACCGACCTGCTGGTGTTCACGCCGGAGAAGCCGATGATCATGCTTCGCTCGGAGGGCAGCGTGCCGGCCGAGCCCGCGGCCGCCGGGAACGGCTCGGACGCGAAGCCCGCCGCCGTGCCGGCAGCCGCCGCGTTCAAGGTGCTCGAGTCCAAGGACGTGGGCCAGTTCGGCCTTGTGCAGTCGGCGACCGGCGACAACACGCTCGTCGCGGACGTCGACGGCAACGGCCGGGGCGAGCTGCT
>JBILFU010000075.1:0-7964 GCA_044351405.1 Phycisphaerales bacterium | reverse complement strand
GGACCGCCTCCGCCCCGGCCGCCGCGGTGCGCAAGATGCGCGGCCCGTTCCGCGGCCCCAACGGCAGGCTCCAGCTCCTGCAGGTGGGCGTCGGCGGCAGCATCGCGCCGGCGGACCGCGCGCAGCTCGAGGCGCACCCCGACGTGCGCTTCACGGGCTTCTGCGACGTCGACTCGGACGCGCTCTCCGCGGTCGCGCGCGAGCACCCGGATGCGTTCACCTGCCGCGACTTCCGCGAGGCCTTCGCGTTCCACGCGGACAGGTTCGACGGCGTGGTCGTGTGCACGCCGGACCACAACCACGCGGTCGTCATGCTCACCGCGCTCAAGCACGGCAAGCACGTCTACGGCCGGAAGCCGCTCGTCCAGCAGCTCTCCGAGGTGGGAGCCGTGCTGCGCGGCGTCGCGGCGCGCCCGGAGCTCGTGACGCAGGTCGGCAACCAGCGCATGGGACCCGCCGGGCGCCAGCACGCCGTCGACATCCTGCGGCGCGGGCTCCTCGGAAGGGCCATCGAGGCGCATGCCTGGATCGCCGGGCCGGGCGACGCGGGCGACGGCTACTTCTTCTACGGCGAGGAGCGAGAGATCGCGCCGCCCGCACACGTCGACTGGCGGCTGTGGCTCGGCGCCGCGCACGATGCGCCCTGCCGCGAGGGGCTGGTCGGCCTGCGCTGGCGCTCGAGCTGGGACTACGGCACCGGCCAGCTCGGCGACTGGTGCACGCACCTCCTCGACGTCCTCCACTTCGCGTACGACCTGCCTTCCCCCGTCGCCGTGGTATCGCACACGCGCACGCCGAGCGGCTTCCGCCACGCACAGCACGTGCATTCGACGCTCACCTACCCGGTGGCCGGCCCCGCCTTCGCCGGGCCGCGCTTCGTCGTCCACTACTGCGACAAGGGCCAGGCGCCCTCGCGCGCCGCGCTCGGGCTGCCGGCCGGCGACTGGCCCGGGACCGGAACGCTCGTCGTCTGCGAGGACGGCGTGCTGCTGGTGCAGCCCGAGGGCGAGATCACCGTCTGGCGCGGCGGCCGGCAGGTGGACTGGAAGACCATCCCCGGCCAGGGCGAGGTGCGCGAGCGAAACCACTGGCATTCATGGGTCGACCGCATCCAGGGCAGGCCCGACGCATTCGTTCAGACGCCCTTCGCGGCCGGCGCTGCCCTGGCCGAGGCAGGGCTCCTCTGCTGCCGCGCCGCCCGCTGCCCCGGCAAGGAACTCCGCTGGGACCGCGCGACCGACTCCTTCCTCGGCAACGACGAAGCCACCGTCACGCTGGTGCGCCGCCCCTACCGGATGGGCTTCGAGCTCCCGCAGTTCTAAGGCCAACGACCGCGCAGCCCGCCTGGCCGGGCCGGGCTCACCAAGCGAGTTCCGCAGCCGGGCGGTCCACCGTCCGCCGGCACCGCGAACATTCACCGGCGAGGACTGCCCGAGCGACTGAGCCCGGCCCGGTCAGGCGGGCGTCCCGGCCCGGTCAGGCGGGCGTCCCGGCGCATCACCCCGTCCACACGAATTCGATCGGCGACTCGATCTCCGCGGCGAGGCTCTTGTGCACCGGGCAGGTGTGCGCGGCATTCTCGAGCATCTGCCGCTGCGGATGGTCCGCGGGAAGCGGCACCTCCAGCCGCACCGGGAGCCTTGCGATCCGCCGCGGCGCGCCCGCGCTCATCTCCTTGCGCACGCTCGCCGACATGCCGCGCAGGTCGAGCCCGTGACGCTCCGCCACGATCCCCAGGATCGTCATGATGCAGGCCGGCAGCGCCGCCGCCACCAGGTCGGTCGGCGAGAAGCGCTCGCCCTTGCCGTGGTTGTCCGTGGGCGCGTCGGTCTCGATCACCGAGCCGGAGGAACCGTGCGTCAGCGTGCAGCGGAGGTTGCCGCCGTAGCGGGCGGTGATGGCGGTCATGCCGCGATCGTAGGGGTGCGGCGCGGGCGTTGCATACGATCCCGGCCATGCACACCGGACGCACATCGGCCGCCGCGCCCGCGGCCACGGCACTCAAGGCCGCGGCACTGGCGGCCTCCGCCGCCCTGCTCCTCGCGGTGGCCCCTCAGGACGAGATCCCCGATCCCGCCGGCGCGGACATCCAGGGAACGCTCACCTACTGGAAGGCGTTCCCCTCCAAGCACCTGCCGCGCACGCGCACCGTCGGCATCTGGCTGCCGCCCGGCTACGACAAGGAGACGGAGCGCCGCTACCCGGTCGTCTACGCGCACGACGGGCAGAACCTCTTCGACCCGCGCCTCTCGTTCACCAAGGTGGACTGGGGCCTCGACGAGGCGATCGCCGCCGGCGCCAAGGACGGCACGATCGATCCGCCCATCGTGGTGGGGATCTGGAACACCCCGGACCGCCGGCGCGAGTACTGCCCGTGGGACATGGGCCCGCAGTACGCGCAGTTCATCCTCGACGAGCTGATGCCGGAGGTGAACCGCAGGTTCCGGACGCGCGTCGGCGCGGCGAGCACCTGCAGCATGGGCGCGTCCATGGGCGGGCTCATCTCGTTCTGGCTGTGCTGGAGGCACCCGGACCGCTTCGGCCTGGGCGCGTGCCTGTCCACGCACTTCCCGTTCGACGGCACGGACCTGGCCCGCGCGCAGGGACGCGAGCCCGACGCGACGCTCGCCGGCAAGCCCCTCATCCTGGAGGAGATCGCCGGCGGCGTGCGCTTCGACGCGCAGCCCAGGCCGCGGCTGTGGCTCGACCACGGCACGGTCAACCTGGACGCGACGTACGGCCCGGTCCAGGAGCAGGTCGACCGCTGGCTCGAGCGCTCGGGCATGAGGCGCGGAACCGACTTCCAGTCCCGGACCTTCGAGGGCGCCGACCACAACGAGGCCGCCTGGCGGGCGCGGGTCCCGGAGGCGCTGCGGTTCCTGCTGCCGGGCTCCGGCAAGGGCGGACGCAAGGCGGTCCCGGGCAAGAAGGACTTCCGCACGCCGAGGTCCTAGGATCCGCGCCCATGCTCCAGCGCCTCCTCGATCCGGTCGCATCAGCGCAGCTCCTGGCCGCGGCGATGCTCGCCGTCCTCTTCCTGCAGTCCGGGCTCGACAAGGTGCTCGACTTCCGAGGGAACCTGTCGTGGCTCGAGGGCCACTTCGCGAAGTCGCCGCTGCGCGGGCAGGTGAAGCCGATGCTCGTGGCGGTGGCCGCCACCGAGACCGCCGCGGGCGCGCTGTCGGCGGCGGGTGCCGCGCAGCTCGTGCTGGGCAACGGCACGGCGTGGGCGACGTGGGGCGCGCAGCTCGCGGCGCTCAACGTGGTGATGCTCTTCTTCGGGCAGCGGATCGCCAAGGACTACGCGGGTGCGGCGGCGCTCGTGCCCTACTTCATCCTGAGCGCCGGCACCGTGCTGCTGATGACGCTCGGGAGCTGACGGCGGCGAACCTCGACCACGGAGTCGTTGAACGCGAAATCCGGGTCTGCCCGACCGCATACCGCGTTCGTGGGTTGGGCCGCCGCAACTTGCGCGGAATGTGAGGCACGCAGCCGCGGCGAGACGCAGTTCGCCCTCCGGGTGCGCTATTCCATCAGCGCGCAAGGAACCGCGATGACCACGCCACGCATCGACATTCGGGACGAGGGATGGGACGGGCTGCTCGTCGACGTCGACGCCCTCGGAGTCTGGGAGTACCTCCGTCGAGTGGGCAGGCCGCTGCCCGCCGCGGAGCTCGCCGCGCTGGTGGGCATGCCGCCGGCGACGGTCCAGTCGAAGCTCGATGCGCTCACCGCGCGCGGCATCGTGGAGGCGATGCCCGCGTCCGCACGTCGCCGCTCGATCGGGTACCGGGTGCGGGTCGAGGCCCTCGTGGTGGAGTGCGATGCCGCGCGCGACGGCGAGCTGATGCGGCGGATCGCGCAGGCGCACCAGCGCCATCTGGACGAGGTGCGGGGCGCGCATCCGTTCGAGGGCGGCGCTTGCCCGCCGGGCTCGTGGCAGGCGGCCTTCGCCTGCACACTGCCCCTCACGGCGGAGGAGCTCGCCGAGATCCGCCGCCGCCTGGGCACGGTGGTGGAGTACACCGAGCTCCTCGCCGCGAAGTACGCCGCCCCCACCAAGGGCACGCCGTCGATGGCGAACTACGCGATCAGCTTCCGGGTGGACCCGACCGGCCGCCCCTGCCTCCCCCAGCCGCGGGTGGTGTTCGTCCGGAAGGGCCAGGCGCCGTCGGCCCAGGAGCGCCCCATCGCCGAGGCGGGCACCGCCGCGCGGCTCTCGCGCCGGGAGTGGGAGGTCGCCCTGGCCCTCGCCCGGGGCATGACCCAGGCGGAGGCCGGCCGGTCGCTCGGAATCTCCCCGCTCACCGCGGTGACCCTGACCAAGCGGATCTACAAGAAACTCGGCATCCGCAGGCGCGCGGAGCTGGTTTCCCGCCTGCAGACCGCGGGCGCGCCGGCCCCGTCCGGCGCCTGACGGTCGGCCCTGCGGGGCCGCGCAAGGCCCGAAAACCGTGAAAGAAACGTTGTCCCGTGTTCAGGCGGTGATACCTTTCGACCGCCCCCCGCGCCTCGCGCGGCAGGGGATCGCTCGCCCAGCCAAGGGCCGAAACCAGGGACCGCACCATGACCAAGACCATGATCCGAACGGCCGGAACCGTCCTCGCAGCCTTCGCCATGACCTTCGCCGCCCACGGCGCGAAGGATGCGCCCGCGGCGCAGCAGCAGGCGATGATCCTCGAGGAAGCCATCCGCCTCAAGCCCGTCGCCTCGAGCATCGCGCTGCAGCCGTACACGGCCGTGGCCGAGCTGCGCGTGGCGGAGCTCGACCTGAAGGCGATCGAGATCGAGGACGAGGTGGCCCGGGTGCAGGGCGAGCCCCCGCGCTACGCCATTCCGATGCCCGTGAAGGTGACCCCCGCCACCGACGGCACCTGGGAGGACGGCCTCGACTCGGACGGCCGCCCGGTGCGCGTGTGGCGCTTCCGCACGGGCTGCGACAACGCCCGCAACATCAACCTCGGCTTCACCCGCTTCCGCCTGCCGGCCTCGGCGACGCTCTTCGTGTACTCGCCCGACATGGCCCACGTGGTGCGCGGCTTCTCGGCACGCGACAACAACGTGGCCGACCAGCTCTGGACGCCGCCCGTGCCGGGCAGCGAGGTGGTGGTCGAGCTGGCCGTCTCCCCGAAGGAAGCCGATCGCGTGGTGCTCGAGCTCGGCTCGATCAACCCCGGCTACCGCACCTTCGGCAAGGACATCGGAGGCGGCGAGAGCGCCCTCTCCGGCTCCTGCAACGTCGACGTCGTCTGCCCGGAGGGCGACGCGTGGCGTGACGAGATCGCGGCGGTCGCCGTCATCTCCACCGGCGGCTCGCGCTTCTGCACGGGCTTCATGGTCAACAACGTGCGGCAGGACCTGACGCCGTACTTCATGACGGCCAACCACTGCGGCGTTTCGGCCTCGAACGCGCCGTCGCTGGTGGCGTTCTGGAACTACGAGAACTCGACCTGCCGCACGCCCGGCAGCCCGCAGAGCGGCGGCGCGGGCAACGGCTCGCTCGCGCAGTTCAACACGGGATCCACCTGGCTCGCCTCCTACTCGCCGTCCGACATGACGCTGGTGCGGCTGAACGCGCAGCCGAACGCGGCCTGGAACGTGGCCTACGCCGGCTGGGACGCCCGGCCCGGCGACGCGCCGCAGTCGGTCTGCATCCACCACCCGGACACCGACGAGAAGCGCATCTCCTTCGACAACGAGCCGGCCACCACCACCACCTACCTGCAGAACGCGGTTCCCGGCGACGGCACGCACATCCGCATCATCGAGTGGAACCTGGGCACCACGGAGCCCGGCTCCTCGGGCTCGCCGCTCTTCAACCCGCAGCGCCAGGTCACCGGCCAGCTGCACGGCGGCTTCGCGTCGTGCACCAGCGACACCTCCGACTGGTACGGCCGCATGTCGGTGTCGTGGCTCGGCGGCGGCACCAACAGCTCGCAGCTGAAGGTCTGGCTCGACCCCGACAACACGGGCGCGCTCCAGCTCAACACGCTCTCGACGCGCGGCATCGGCATCAGCCCGAGCGGCAACGTCGTGCACCAGGGCGTTCTCGGCGGTCCGTTCACCAACAACCCCTTCACCTACACGCTCACCAACAGCACGCCCGCGGCCCGCACCTGGTCCGCGCAGGTCACCGGCGGCCTTGACCTCCTGCTGAACGGCGCAAGCTCGACCGGCGGCACCCTGCAGCCGGGCCAGTCCGCGCAGCTGGTCGTGACCCTCGGGGCGTCCGTCGCGACGCTGCCCGCCGGCACCTACAACGGCGCCGTGGTCGTGACCGACGGCGTCTCCGGCGTGTCGCGCACCATGCAGCACTCCGTGGAGGCCGGCCTCACCAGCATCACCGTCGGCCCGTCCGACGGCCTGGAGACCGGCGGTCCGCTCGGCGGGCCGTTCACCGGCAGCGTGACCTACACGGTGACGAGCACCAGCCCGTCGCCGGTCAGCGTGTCGGTCACGGGCAACGCCCCGTGGATCTCCGTCGACGGCGGTGCGTCGTCGTCCTTCACGCTCTCGTCGCAGGGCGCGACGCGCACGGTCGTGGTGGGCATCGGGTCGGCGGCGCAGTCGCTCGACGCCGGCGTCTACAACGGCGCGGTGACGTTCGCCAACTCCAGCGGCGGCACGGGCGGCTCCACCCGCACCGTCAAGCTCGAGGTCGGCCGCGTGGTGTACGCCGCCACGGGCCTGCCGCTGCCCGTCAACGACAACGCCACCATCAACAGCACCATCGCCGTGCCGGACGGCTTCTGCATCGGTGACGTGGACGTGGACGTCAACCTCACGCACACCTACGTCGGCGACCTGGCGATCGACCTGATCTCGCCGACGGGCACCGTGGTGCGCCTGCACAACCGTACCGGCGGCACCACGGACAACATCGTGGCCCGCTTCGACGACGACGGCGGCGGCCGCGCGCCGGACGGCCCGGGCGCGCTCGGCGACCTCGACCAGTCGACCGCCGCGGGCACCTGGACGCTCCGCGTGGCGGACCAGGCCAACGGCGACGTCGGCTCGCTGGTGGCGTGGTCGCTGCGGATGGTGCCGCAGGGCTCGGTGTGCCAGAGCCCGGTGGTGTTCCTGTCCGAGCCGCTCGACTCGAACCCCGGCTGGGCCACCGAGGGCCAGTGGGCCTTCGGCGTGCCCACGGGCGCGGGCGGCGATCCGACCTCCGGCAACACCGGCAGCAACGTGTACGGCTACAACCTGGCCGGGCAGTACCCCAACGGCATGCCCGTCTACCACCTGGTGTCGACCCCGTTCGACTGCCGCGGCTTCACGGGCGTGCGCGTCTCGTTCTTCCGCAGGCTGGGCATCGAGTCGGCCACCTACGACAAGGCCAGCTTCAGCGTGAGCACGGACGCCAAGACGTGGACCACCGTGTGGAACCACACGGGCGGGACGATCAACGACACGACCTGGACGCGCGTGTCGTACAACATCTCGGCCGTGGCCGACGGGCAGCAGTACGTCTACCTGCGCTGGACGATCGGCCCGACCGACAGCTCCGTGACCTATGCGGGCTGGAACATCGACGACGTCGAGTTCCTCGGGTTCGCGGCCGACGTCCCGTGCCCGGGCGACATCACCGACGACGGCATCGTCGACGGCGGCGACCTGGGCGCGATGCTCGCCTTCTGGGGCGCGTGCCCCTCGGGCTGCACGGCCGACCTGAACCAGGACGGCATCGTCGACGGCGGCGACCTGGGCGCGATGCTCTCGTTCTGGGGCCCCTGCCCCAACTGAGGCGCACGCGCCCGGTTCCCCTTGCACCTCCCGCCGCGCGGTCCTCCGGGACCGCGCGGCGCGCTTTTGGTCCAATGACGTCCATGGCGGAACACGCGGCCTGCGAGCCCGGACCCGATGCAGCGTTCTGGAACGCACGCTTCCTGGCGGCGGACACGCCATGGGACCGCGGCGCACCGGGCCCGCAGCTGGTCGCCTGGTGCGGCTCCGGCGCGCTC
>JBILFU010000056.1:0-9363 GCA_044351405.1 Phycisphaerales bacterium | reverse complement strand
TGCGCGTGGCGGCGGGGCTCGTGCGCACGGAGGGCGGGCGCGCGCTCCTCGACGGCGTACCGCTGGCGTCACTGGCCCCCGCCGCCCGGGCCGCGGCGATCTCGCTGGTGGTGCAGCGCCCGGAGGTGGGCGCGCCCTTCTCGGTGGCGGACGTGGTCCGGCTCGGTCGCGTGGCCCGCGGCACGGACGAGTCCGCGGTGGCGCGGGCGCTGGCGCGTGCGGGCGTCGCGCACCTGGCCCCGCGGCCCTTCCATGAATTGAGCGGCGGGGAGCGGCAGCGCGTGGCGGTGGCGCGCGCGCTTGCCCAGCATGCGCCCGGCGGGATCCTCCTGCTCGACGAGGCCCTGTCCGCCGTCGACGCGGCCGAGGCATCCTCGCTGCTGCGGCTGTTCCGGGAGGAAGCCGCGGCCGGCGCCACCGTGCTGTTCGCGACGCACGACCTGGCGCTCGCGTCGGCCGTCGCGGACGACGTGCTGCTCCTGCGCAGCGGCACGGTGCACGCGTTCGGTGCGGCGGAGGGCCTGCTTTCCCCGACCGTCCTGGAGCCGTTCCTCGGCGTGCCGGTGCGGCGGGCGGGCCTCGCCGCTCGCGGCGCGCTCGCCATCGATCATGCGGCTATCCTCTGGCCCGGCACGCGCGCATGAAGACGGAACTCATCATCTTCATCGTGGTCCTCCTGGGAAACGGGGCGGTGGCCCTGTGGAAGAAGTACAAGGAAAGGGCTGCGTCTCGGCCGGAGGCGGCTCCCCGCCCGGCTGCCTCGCCGCGCCCTGCGCCCCGGCCGCGCCTGAAGCCCGCCGGCTCGGCCGCTTCGCCACGGCGCCAGCCCCAGCAGCCCACCCCGCAGCCGATCCAGCCGGCTCGCGAGCCCGTGCCCGCGCTGCCGGAGCGGGAACGGCCCGCGGCGGTGGTCGTCGCGGCCGCCGTGCAGGTTGCGGAGGACCGGGTCCCCGCGCTGCACACGGCTGCGCGACCGTCGCAGCAGCTGCCCGCAGCCAAGGCCGCTCCGCGCAACGGCCGCGGCCTCGGGAACCTGCGCCAGTGGGTGGTGGGCGCCGAGATCCTCGGCGCACCCCGATGGCGGGCACCCTTGCATTGAAGCCGGGCTGGCCGGACGTGCGCTGATATTGACGGTACTTGCGCCGATCGTCCGCGATACGGGTATCATCTCGCGCCCATGATCGATATCCGAAAGCTCAAGGAACTGGTCCGGCTCATGACGTCGAGCGACCTCACGGAGCTCGACCTGCGCGACAAGGACGAGCAGGTGACCATTCGGCGCGCCACGCCGCAGGCCGCCCCCCAGATCATCCACGCCGCCCCGGCGATGCATCACGCCGCGCCCGTTGCGGCGCCTGTCGCAGCCCCGGCAGCCGCCGCGCCGACAGCCCCCGCAGCCCCGGCTGCGGCCGATGAGGGGCTGGTCGCCATCGAGAGCCCGATGGTCGGCACCTTCTACGCGTCCCCGAGCCCCGACAAGCCTCCGTTCATCGCGGTCGGTGCCCAGGTGAACGCGAACTCCGTGGTCTGCCTCGTGGAGGCCATGAAGATCTTCAACGAGATCAAGGCCGAGCGGTCCGGAACCGTGGCCAAGGTCCTCGTGCAGAGCGGGCAGGCCGTCGAGTTCGGCCAGCCGCTCTTCATGATCAAGCCCAGCTGACCCGGGAAGGGACTCCCGCATGTTCAAGCGCGTCCTCATCGCCAACCGCGGCGAAATCGCACTCCGCATCATCCGCGCGTGCCGCGAGCTCGGCGCGCAGGCGGTGTGCGTCTACTCGTCGGCCGACAAGGGCGGCCCGTGGCTCGAGCAGGCCGACCAGGCCATCTGCATCGGCCCCGGACCGTCCAAGGAGAGCTACCTCAAGATCGAGCGGATCATCGCCGCCGCCGAGGTGAGCCACGCCGACGCGATCCACCCGGGCTACGGCTTCCTCAGCGAGAACAGCCACTTCGCGGAGGTCTGCCGGGCCTCGGGCTTCGAGTTCATCGGACCGAGCCCCGAGGCGATGCACGCCCTCGGCGACAAGGTCAACTGCAAGAAGCTCGCGCGCAAGACCGGAACGCCCGTCTTCCCGGGCACCGAGGACGCGATCGAGGACATCGAGGAGGCCGTCAAGGTCGCCGCCGAGATCAGGTACCCCGTGATCGTGAAGGCCCGCGCCGGCGGCGGCGGGCGCGGCATGCGCATCGCCCGCGACGAGGCCGAGCTCCGCGCCGGCATCGAGAGCGCCCGCCAGGAGGCCGCCGCCGCGTTCGGCGACGGCGGCGTGTACGTCGAGAAGTTCCTCGAGAACGCCCGCCACTTCGAGGTGCAGACCATCGGCGACAAGCACGGCAACGCCGTGCACCTCTACGAGCGCGACTGCTCGAGCCAGCGCCGGCACCAGAAGCTCGTCGAGGAGGCCCCGGCCCCGGGCGTGGACCCGAAGAAGCGCGACAGGGTCTGCGAGAGCGCCGCGGCGCTGATCCGCGAGGCGAGGTACTCGGGCGCCGCGACGGTCGAGTTCCTGATGGACCGCAACCAGGACTTCTACATGCTGGAGGTCAACACGCGCGTCCAGGTCGAGCACCCGGTGACCGAGATGATCACCGGCGTCGACATCGTGAAGACGGGCATCCGCGTCGCGGCCGGCGAGAGGCTGCCGTTCGCGCAGAAGGACATCCGCATCGACGGCCACGCGATCGAGGTCCGAATCAACGCCGAGGACCCGGACCGCAACTTCATGCCGCAGGCTGGCCTGATCGAGACCTACGCGGCGCCGGGAGGTCCGGGCGTCCGCCTCGACAGCCACGCGCGCGCCGGCTACCGGATCCCGCCGAACTACGACTCGATGATCGGCAAGCTGATCGTCCACGCGCCCGACCGCGACACCTGCATCGAGCGCCTCAAGGGCGCGCTCCGCGAGTTCCGCATCGGGCCGGTGAAGACGACCATCCCGCTGCACCTCAAGGTGCTCGACCACCCGGACTTCCGCAAGGCCACGCACGACATCCACTACGTGGAGCGCTGGCTCAAGTCGCTGGCCGGGGGCTGAGCGCGGCCGGCGTCAGTCCTGCTCGCCGCGGCGCGCGCGGATCAGGCTGATGCCGACGAGTCCGGCGGTGGCCAGTCCCATCAGCGCGTAGCCCGCGAGGGGGGTGACGAGCGCGAGCTGGCGGTTCGGCTGCGGGGGCGGCTCGACGTCGGCCGCCTGCGCTGGTGCCACGAGGGCGATCGACGCCGCCAGGGCGACGCGGACGGCGAGGCGGGGACGGTTCGCGGTGCCCACGTCATTCCTCCTTCTTGGGAGAGGTGACCCGCAGCGTGTTGACCAGCCGGTCTTCCTTGCCGGTGGCCAGCACCAGGCCGGTGAACTGGGTCTCGGCGGGCACGCGGAAGTACAGGGTGAGCGAGGTGGTGCCGCCGAGGCTCTGGATCGGGATGGACTTCACGGGAATCGGCGAGCCGCCGAAGCTCTTCACGAGCACGTACTCGTTGTCGTCGTACAGGAAGCCGATGGCGTAGTACTTGGCGCCGTTGGCGTCCATCACGGCGACGCGCGAGCCCTGCGCGACCGCGCCGGCCTCGGTGATCCACGGGTTCAGGTCGGGGAAGATGCGCGCGCCGCCCTCGCGCGCCGAGCAGTCGATCCGGAGGATGCGCTCCCCCTCGAGCACGCGGAAGCCGCGCACCTGGAGCTCCGAGGAGACCGAGCTGGACGCGGACTTCGGGAACTTCTGCTCGCCGTTGGTGATGTAGTTGCCCGAGTCGAGCTGCAGGCCGCCCTTGCTGTTGAGGTTGATGGTCACGCCCTTCAGCCCGAACTTGGCACCGGGGAACTCGACGAACTCGCTGAGGTCCGTCGCGTCCGGGTCCCGCACCAGCGGCACCGCGGCCGAACCGCCGTCGTCCAGCGCCGAGGCGCGCGCGCCGGGCGGCGGCAGGCGGAAGCGGATGCCCTTGATCTCGGCGTACCTCGGCGCCTGCCCGCCCAGGGCGGACTTGTCGAAGAGCATCATGAACCGGCCGTCGCCCTGGCTCGGCGGCGACGAGGCGTAGCTGGTGGCCGCGTTGAAGAAGAACTGCTTGACGTTGCCGTTGGCGTCGGCCTGCGTCCACGCCACCGGGTGCGCCACGGCCGCGGCGCCGCCCTTGCCGTCGCCCAGAAGGCGCATCTGGCTGGCGGACATCACGAACTGCGTGCCGTCGCCGTCGAAGCCGTCCTGCGTGACTCCGAACTCCACGCCCCAGGCGGGCTTGCCCGCCGCCGACACGCCCGAGGAGAGGGTCACCTGCGGGATGTCGTAGATCTTCAGCGAGTTCACGGCCTCCGGCTGGATGGACACGCGCGCCATCCCGTCGGCGTAGGAGTCGCGGTAGAGCGACAGGGCGCTCCGGTCGAGCTGCGGGGCGTGCGTGCGGAGCTGGCCCGCGTCGCCGAGCAGTCCCACGGCGCTGAACGCGCCCGAGGACAGGAATCCGAAGAAGCCCGCGGTTCCCTCGACGACGTGCAGCATCGGCGCACCGTCGGAGCCGATGGTCGGCGCGGTCGGCACGTCCGAGCGCCGCGACCACCCTGCGAGGTCGTAGATGACCACCGTGGACTGCAGGAAGCCGCAGCCGATCGCGAGCATGCCCACGGACAGCGCGCCCGCCGCCGCCCCGAACACGGCGCCGAGGCCCATGTTCGCGGCCTTGGGGAGCTGCAGGTCGCGGGGCACCATGCGGTCGGCGACCATGCGCAGGACGAGGAGGAGCGCCAGGAACAGCCCGACCAGCACCAGGCCCTTGGCGAAGTTGCCGGCGGCTGCCGAGCCCACCATCAGGTAGGCCAGCGGCTCCCACAGCGCGAGCGCGAGGGCGCCGGCGACGATCACGCACACCAGGTGCAGGAACGCCCCGAGCGCCCCCGAGTCGGAGAGCCAGTAGGTGATCAGGAGGATGACCGCGAAGCAGAGGAGGGAGATCGTCACTTCGGGGCCTCAGGCTTTCCTTGCGGCAGGCTTGGCGGCGGCGGGAGCGGCCGCCGGGGCTGCCGCCGCGGCCGCGGGCTTCGCGCCCGGCGCGGGCTGCGGCGCAAACACGCGCTTCACCTCGTCCAGGCTCGTGAACCGCGGCGAGTCCTCCTCGCGCAGGATTCGGCCGTCCCCGCGGACCAGCCGGATCGCCGTGTCCGCGAGGCCGAGGGTGCGGAACGCGCGCCGCGCATGGAGGTACATGCCCTTCGCGTCGCCCTTGGAGAGCAGCTTCCTCGCCTCGTCGTCGAGCACCAGCACTTCGGTGGCCGCCGCGAGGCCGATGAACCCGGTCCCCCGGCAGGTGGGGCAGTCCACCGGCTGCTCCTTGACCTGGACCTTCCCGGTCTGCCGGAAGAGCGGGACCTGCTTGCCCGCGGGAATGCCGAGCATCTTCGCCTCCGCGGGGGTCGGCACGTGCGGCGCACGGCAGGTCTCGCACAGCGTCCGCACCAGCCGCTGCGACACGGTGCCGAGCAGGTTCGCGGCGGCGGCCTCCGCGGACCCGGCCACCTTGCACCACGCGGCGATCATCTCGGGCGGCGTGTCCATCGGCATCGCGACCACGAACAGGGTTCCCGCGGAACCAGCGCCCGTGATCACCTTGCCGACGCCGGGCTCGCCGGGCTCGGTCACCAGCACGACGTCCGGTCCCCGGCGCACCAGCGACTGGAGCTGCGTGGCGTAGTCGCTTCGGGAAGGGTCGTAGGCCTGGTGCTCGACTCCGGCGATCCCGTGCTCCACGCGGCGCTCGAGCGTCTGGATGTTGGACGTCAGCGAGTCGTGGAGCCCGAGGACGGAGAGGCCGAGGTTGGTGAGCCCGTTGCCGGGGCGGGCGCCGATCAGGACCACCCCGCGGCGCCCGTCTGCCCACATGCCCTTCAGGAGCTTGACCTGCGCCTCCGAGAAGGAACGATCGGGGCGGCACCCGTTGGACGCGAGGTCGGCGAGCCTGTCCGACCGATCCTTCCTCGAGGCCGCCGGCTCCTTCTTTCGATCCTCCTTGCCGGCAGGCAGGTCCGGGACGTCGACCATGCGGATCGAGAGCTGCTCCTTGCGGCGGAAATCGACGCGGACGGTCTCCCCGTGCATCGTGCCGACGCTCGAGACGGTGACCTCGATGCGGTCGCCCTCCGGCACCACGAACACGATCCCGGACTGGAACTTCCGCTGCTCGTCGAGCTTCAGTCCGGCGAAGGACTTGAGGAGCTGCACCACCTTGGGAGCAAGCTCGGGCGAGGGCGCGTCCGAGCCCTTGGAGCGGACCGAGTCGACCACGAACTGCACCTGGACGCCCTGCTTGCCGAGCAGGAGGTCCATGCGCGAGGCGCGCGCGGCGAGGGCCGCGGCGACGAGCGTCTGCAGGCCGTCGTAGACCGGGTACGCCGGATCCGAGCGCTCGGGCACCGGCTGCTCCGTGCGGTCCTTGCGCTCGAAGCGCAGGCGCGCGCCCGCGAGCGCGGCCCGCGCGCGGCGCTCGGCGGCGCGCTTGGAGAAGTCGATCGAGAAGAAGAGGAGCGGCGGGGCGGGGCGCCCGTCGAGCACCTTCGCCCGGTACTGCGCGTACAGCACGCAGGTCCACGCCATGAGCCCGAGCATCACCGGGAACCCGAGCCACCACCACGGCACCAGCAGGACGGCGAGCAGCCCGCCCGCCGCGGCGCCGAGGAACGTCCAGGACCACCGCGGCGTCGCCATGTTCAGCGATGCGCAGTCGGGGATCAGCCGCGTCGTGACCAGGTTGCCGTAGGCCATCAGGGCGGCGAACGTCAGGACCGGCTTCACGACGCTCATCAGGAACACCGGGGCGGGGGCCTCGGCCAGGAGCGCCGACGCGATCGGCTGGACGGCCATGGTCAGCCCCTCCCCGCCACGGACGCGCCCTGCGAGATGCCCTTGAGGCGCATGCGGAGCTCCTCGGGCTTCGGCGTCGACTGGAGGGCGACGCTCTGGTGGACGAACTCGCGCTCCACGAGGTCGACCAGCGCCGACGTGTAGTCGAGCATGCCGGCGTCTCGGGTCTTGATGATGTCGAGCAGCTCGCCCTCGCGGCCCTCGAGGATGAACTTCTGCACGGCCGGCGTGTTGATCAGGATCTCGAGCGCAGGGATGCGCGCGATGTTCGCGTGCAGCGTCGGCAGGAGCTTCTGGTAGACGATCGCCCGAAGGTTGTAGGCCAGCAGCTTGCGGATCTGCTCACGCTCGTTCACCGGGAACAGGTCGTAGATGCGGCCGAAGGTCTGCCACGCGCTGGACGCGTGGATGGTGCCGAACACCAGGTGGCCGGTCTCGGCGGCGCGCACGGCAGCCTCGAAGGTCTCGTAGTCGCGCATCTCGCCGACCAGCGCGATGTCGGGGTTCTCGCGCACAAGCGCGCGCAGCGCGTCGTTGAAGTTGACGCAGTCGATGCCGATCTCGCGCTGGTTGATGGTGGCCTTGTCGTCCTTGAAGATGTACTCGATCGGGTCCTCGATCGTGACGATGTGCACCTTCTTGCGCTCGTTGACGTACTGCAGCATCGCGGCGATCGAGGTCGACTTGCCGCTGCCGGTGACGCCCGCGAACAGGATCAGCCCCTGCGAGCTCAGCGCGATCTCGCCGAGCGACGGCGGCAGGAAGAGCTCCTCGAACTTGCGGATGTTGCTCGTGATGAGGCGCGCCGCCACCGCCGGCTTCCCGCGCGCCATGAACATGTTGACGCGGAAGCGGTTCTTGTCGTCGTAGTCGTAGGCGAAGTCGATCGAGCCCTTCCTGGAGAAGGTGTCGAGCTGCCCCTCGTCCAGGACGTCCTTGGCCACCTGGAACATCAGGTCCTGCGTCACCACGTCGACCTCGACGTCCTTGAGGACGCCCCGGTGGCGGATCCGGGGCTTCAGGTCGCTCTTGACGATCAGGTCGCTGCCGCCGAACTTGATGATCGCCGCGAGCCAGAGCGTCCAGGCCTTCTTGCCTTCGCCGGGCTTCGTGCCGCGAGCGGCCAGGTTGACCGGGCTGGTGAGGGTGGTCTTTCCGTCGTGGCCAGACACTGCCTAGGGACTCCGCAGGGAATGCCCGTCCGGTTGCAGCCGCTGCCGCCGTCGGGGAGACGGGAAATCCTAGCAGCAACCGCCTCGGAACGGGCCTATGGGACCCGACAGGGCGCCGCTAGACTCCCGAGATGGATCACAAGATCGTCCAGGACGGCATCACCTTCGACGACGTCCTCCTGATCCCGCGCTTCAGCGAGGTCACCCCGGAGAGCGCAGACACCCGGACCCGCCTCACGCGGAGGATCGGCCTGAACATCCCGCTGGTCTCCGCGCCGATGGACACGGTCACCGAGTCCACGCTGGCGATCGCGCTGGCTCAGGAGGGCGGGATCGGGATCGTGCACAAGAACATGGCGCCCGAGCGCCAGGCCCTCGAGGTCCAGAAGGTCAAGCGCAGCGAGAACGGCGTGATCACCGACCCCGTGACGCTGGCGCCCGGCGACACCGTGCAGCGCGCGCAGCAGCTCATGGGCGAGCACGGCGTGAGCGGCTTCCCGGTCACCGAGGACGGCACCCGCCGCTCGCGCGTGGTGGGGATCCTGACGAGGCGCGACACGCGGTTCGTCGACCGTCCGGTCGAGACGCTCGTCCGCGACGTGATGACGAAGGACGGGCTCGTGACCGCACCGGCGGACACCCCGCCAGCGCAGGCCGAGGCGATCCTCAACCGCGGACGGGTCGAGAAGCTCCTGCTCGTGGACTCCGCCGGGCGCCTGGCGGGGCTGATCACCATGCGCGACATCGACAACTTCACGCGCCATGCGCAGGCCTGCCGCGATGCGCGCGGCAGGCTGCGGGTCGGCGCGGCCATCGGCGTGCTGCAGTACGAGCGCGCGGAGCGCCTGGTGGCGGCCGAGGTGGACGTGATCATCGTGGACACGGCGCACGGCCACAGCCTGAACGTGCTCCGCACCGTCAGCGAGCTGAAGAAGCGCCATCCGATCGACGTGATCGCGGGCAACGTCGCCACCGCCGACGGCGCGCGCGCCCTGGTGGACGCCGGCGCGGACGCGGTGAAGGTGGGGATCGGGCCCGGTTCCATCTGCACCACCCGCGTGGTGACGGGCGTCGGCATGCCGCAGGTGACCGCCATCATGAACGCGGTCGAGGGCACGGCGGGGCAGGTGCCGGTCATCGCCGACGGCGGCATCCGCCTGTCCGGCGACATCGCCAAGGCGCTTGCGGCCGGCGCGGACAGCGTGATGCTCGGGGGCCTCTTCGCGGGCCTCGAGGAGAGCCCGGGGGAACTCGTGATCCACCGCGGCCGCCGCTTCAAGACCTATCGCGGCATGGGCAGCGCGGGCGCCATGACGCTCGGCTCGAGCGACCGCTACGGGCA